>JAYVYF010000499.1:0-1794 GCA_043784585.1 Burkholderiales bacterium | reverse complement strand
TCAAATATGGAGTTGCTGGAAGGCTTCGGCGAATTTGCGTACCCGAATGATATTGGGCCGGGCGTTTATGACATTCATTCGCCGCGCGTGCCGAGTGCTGAAGCAATGGCACGGCTGCTTAAACGTGCTGCCGGGGTGATTCCTGCCGAACGGCTGTGGGTGAACCCGGATTGTGGGCTGAAAACTCGTGGCTGGCCCGAAACAGAAGCAGCGCTGATAAACATGGTCGCTGCAGCGCGCGAAATGCGCGCGTTGCATTCAACCTCGGATTCGGCTGAATCACTCAAGGCTGCCGACTAAGGCGTGCCCGTAATAGCAAGCTGGGCGCAGGCCTTGGGGGCATGTACCCGAAGAGCCACGCCCAGCTTACTGTTTGAGGCTTTGCTTATTTACGAGCGTGATTCTGCGGTAAGAAATGCGTGAATGCGGTCCGCGGAAATAGTCGCATCGATATAAGCTTCGCCGATGGATTTCAATAAGATTAATTTAATTACGCCCGCATCGTTTTTTTTGTCGCGGCCCATGTGTTGGAGCATTTCATCCGCTGAAATATTTGGCATCGCGGTCGGCAAGCCTGCGGCTTCAAATATTTGCTGCGTGCGCGTCACCGTTTCTACGTCAACAAACCCAAGTGAGTGCGAAAATTTAGTCGCTAAGACCATCCCGCACGCAATCGCCTCACCATGCAACCAAGTACCATAACCGAGCGCAGTTTCAATCGCGTGACCAAATGTGTGACCCAGATTCAGTAGTGCGCGTCCGCCTTCGGCAGCGGTCTCACGTTCATCATCGGCAACGACATCGGCCTTAATTTGACACGAACGCGTGATGGCGTGGGTGAGTGCCACTGGGTCGCGGGCAAGCAGAGCGGCTAGGTTTTTTTCGAGCCAGTTAAAAAATTTTGCGTCTAAAATCAAGCCGTATTTGATGACTTCCGCCAAGCCCGCGCGGAGCTCACGATTCGGCAAAGTCACAAGTGTATCGGTATCCGCCAGCACCAGTTGCGGCTGATAAAACGCGCCGATCATGTTCTTTCCGCGTGGATGATTGATCGCCGTTTTGCCACCGACAGAGGAGTCCACTTGCGCCAGTAAAGTAGTCGGAATTTGAATGAACGGCACACCACGCTGATAGGTCGCGGCGGCAAAACCGGTGATGTCGCCAATCACACCGCCCCCCAATGCGATTAGTGTGGTTTTACGATCACAAGCGTGTTCGAGCAGCGCATCGAAAATCATGTTGAGTGCGGGCCAGCCTTTGTGCGATTCGCCATCGGGTAGGATGATTGGAATCACTTTAATATTTGAAAGAGCCAATGCATCAGCTAGTGCTCTGCCGTATAAGGGCCAGATGACATCGTTGCTAACCAGCGCCACGCGCGGCTGTGGCAAACGCGAGGCGATCAGGCGCGTGTCCGCAATTAATCCTGCACCGACATGCACGCAATAGCTGCGCGCTGCAAGCGATACGATAATTTCCTGGCGCTTGCCCTCAGCGACAGCAGAGGGGGCAGTGAAAACAGTGGATGTGTCAGCAGTCATGGCGAGCCACTATTAGTAAATTTGTGATTGGCGAATGCGCTATTGTCACATGGAGAAAGTGAGCGCGAAAAAATCAACGCTCAACACCGCCAGTGTTAAATTCAACAGTAGACAATCCAGTAGCACGCAAAACAGTCGGTCAGACTTTTAGAAACATTCCTAATACGTTCAGTTCATCAATAATTTGTCCGGCAAGTTTGCCGATATTTTCGCGGCTGGCGTTGACCACAATATGGGCGACTTCGTTATAAAG
>JAYVYF010000498.1:0-2467 GCA_043784585.1 Burkholderiales bacterium | reverse complement strand
ACTGCATATGTTGCCCACCATTGATCGCAATATTTGCACCGGTGATAAACGCGGCTTCGTCAGACGCCAAATACGCGCATAAACCGGCGACTTCCTCAGGTTTGCCCAAGCGTCCGATGGGTATCTGCGGGATAATTTTGGTATTCAGCACATCTTCAGGAATGGCGGTAACCATGGCGGTGCCAATGTAGCCGGGTGAGATCGTGTTGACCGTAACGCCTTTGCGCGCCACTTCGAGCGCGAGCGATTTACTAAACCCGTGCATGCCGGATTTGGCCGCCGAGTAGTTAGTCTGGCCGAATGCGCCTTTTTGGCCGTTGACGGATGAGACGTTAATTACACGACCCCAGCCTCGCTCGACCATGCCGTCGATAACGGGCTTGGTCATATTAAAAACGCTATCGAGGTTGGTGCCAAGCACGACGTCCCAGTCCACTTTAGTCATTTTTTTGAATGTCATATCGCGGGTGATACCGGCGTTATTAATCAAAATATCGATCGGACCAATTTCTTTTTGAATCTTCTCAATCCCCGCCGCGCAAGACGCGAAATCTGCCACATCAATGGCATAAGCATGCACATGAAAATCTCGTGCAGCCATGTCTTTGAGCCATTGATCGGCCTTGGTGTTTGACGGCGAATAGGTGACCACGACTTTGATGCCCATTCTGGCTAACTTCATGCAAATGGCTTCACCCAAACCACCCATTCCACCGGTGACAATGGCAATCCGTTGTGTTGCTGACATGGTGTTTCTCCTCGTTGGTTTTTTAATTTCGATTTGACTTCTTACTACCGGATTTTCAGGCTGATTTTTTGATTCCTTGATAACCTTATTTTAACTATTTCTAAAAACCGCCTACGACCGTAATTTGTTGACGGCAGTTTATCGTTGGTCAAACTATTGGTTTTTTTCACGAACATAGCGGCCAGGCGCAGGCTCAATCGGCGGAAACTGCGCATTGCCAATAGAGGGGTTCGCATCAATCATGCGGCCACTTTTTTTGCCCAGCCACGCAGCCCAATGCGGCCACCAGCTTCCGGGAACTTCTTTCGATGATTCGAACCATTTTCCTGCGCCTGCGGCAGTCAAATCGGCATGATCTGTGGGTTTATTCAACCAGTAGCTGCGCTTGTTTTTGGAAGCTGGATTGACCACACCGGCGATATGCCCCGCAGCACCCAAGACGAATTCGACCTGACCGCCGAGATAGCCCGCGCTGGCAAACGCCGTGCGCCACGGCACAATATGGTCCTCGCGAGCAGCAAATACGAATGCCGGCATGTCGACCCTGCTGATATCAATCGACACGCCGCACATGGTCAGCTTGTCCGGCTTGACGAGGTTATTTTCAAAATAAGTGTTGTGCAGGTAATAGCAATACCACGGGCCTGGCAGATTGGTGCTGTCGCCGTTCCAGAACAAAAGGTCAAACGGCGGCGGCTTTTTACCCTGTAGATAATTATTCGATACATAACTCCACACCAGATCATTTGCGCGCAACGAAGAAAACGCGAAGGCGAGCTCTGTGCCGTTGACGATCCCGCCCGCACCGACTTCACTTTCGCGGCGCTTTACAAACGCCTCGTCAACATAGGCGTCAATATCACCGACGTCTGAAAAATCGAGGAAGGTGGTGAGGAAGGTGGTGCTCTCCACCACGTCGTGTCCCATGCGTTTTAGCACCGCTAGGGCAGAAGCGAGCATGGTGCCGCCCACGCAAAAACCCAGCGTGTTTATCTTCTCGACGTTGCTGATTACCCGCACGGTATCAATCGCCTTGATCACCCCGTGCATCAAATAATCATCCCACGTCAGATGACCGTGCCGGGCGTTCACGTTTCGCCACGACATCACAAACACGGTGAAACCCTGCTGCACGGCATATTCGATGAATGAATTATCAGGACGCAAATCGAGAATATAAAATTTGTTGATGCACGGCGGCACCATCAGCAAGGGCCGCAGATATACGGTTGCTGTTTGTGGCGCGTATTGCAGCAGCTGGAAAATCTCGTTTTCATACACCACGCTGCCAGGTGTCATCGCGATATTTTCACCGACATGAAATGCGCTTTCATCGGTCATCGAAATATGGCCTTTTGCCATATCTTCCTTCAGATTTTCGATGCCTGCCATGAGCGTTTCGCCCTGCGATTTCAATGCTGCTTCCATCGCATCCGGGTTGGTGATGAGGAAATTTGTTGGCGATATCGCGTCAAAGAGTTGACCCATGAAAAACTTCATGCGGTGCTTGGTTTGTGGGGCAACATCCGCTGCGTCGAGCGCATCAAGCATCAGCCGGGTAGTGCTCAGATAAGATTCGGCAAGATTACGAAACCCCGGGTTTGTTTGCCATCCTTGACCGCTGAACCGTTTATCTTTTTGGCTTAGAAGTGTGGTCACGTCTACCGCACCAGGGGTCGACACCAGATCAAGCAGGCGTTGATTCTCTGCTGTAATCCG
>JAYVYF010000497.1:0-4475 GCA_043784585.1 Burkholderiales bacterium | reverse complement strand
GCGACCTTGGCTTCGACTTCCAAATAATCGTCGGTGATGAGCGCCTCAACACCGTAAATCTTGGCCGCTTCGCGAACTTCGCGCGCGAATTCGCGGCTGTAAGTGCCGATGCCTACGACGGTGAAACCCATTTCTTCTTTTGCAATTCTTGCTGCTGCAACGGCGTGCGTGGCGTCACCAAATACAAAAACGCGTTTGCTGGTGAGGTAGGTCGAATCAACAGACTTGGCATACCAAGCGGCACGCGATGGTGCCCCGTTTAAAACCGAGCTTGCATCAACGTTCGCAAGCTTTGCGACTTCAGCAATGAAATCACGCGTGGCACCGACGCCAATCGGCACCATTTTTGTAGCAGGCTGGCCAAAGGTGCGCGTCAACCAAAGTGCTGCTTGTGAGGCAGTTTCAGGATACATAACAACGTTGAAATCAGCTTCGCCCAAACGCGCGATGTCAGCGGGCCTAGCGCCCATTGGCGCGACGACATTGATGTCTATGCCCAACTGGTTTAATAGCTGGGTAATTTCGCGAACGTCATCGCGGTGGCGGAAACCAAGCGCGGTGGGTCCGAGCAAATTGCAGCGTGGACGCTGACCTTCTGCACGTGCTGCGCGTGGTGTGCCAAGTGCAGGAGCCGAGGGGGCAGCTAATGCCCGAACGATTTGATAAAAAGTCTCGGACGCGCCGTAATTTTCTTTGCGCTGATATGAGGGCAATTCAAGCGGGATAACCGGGATTGGCAAGTTGAGTGCTTTTGACAAGCCACCCGGATCATCTTGAATCAGTTCAGCAGTGCACGATGCACCTACGATCATGGCTTGCGGTTTGAAGCGCAGATAAGCATCGCGCGCTGCGGTTTTGAAAAGCTCAGCCGTATCGCTGCCCAAATCTCGCGCCTGGAATGTCGTATAAGTTACCGGCGGGCGCTTGCTGTTGCGCTCAATCATCGTGAAGAGCAGGTCAGCATAAGTATCGCCTTGCGGCGCGTGGAGCACGTAATGCAAGCCTTCCATTGCGGTCGCGACACGCATCGCACCAACGTGCGGAGGGCCTTCATATGTCCAGACGGTGAGTTGCATGTCAGGCGACCAGGCGCATGCGGCGCACCAAGGGACGGGCAAAAAGTTCAGCCAAATCGGCGGCTTGGTCATAGCCTTGGATGGGAGTGAACACCAATTCGATCGACCATTTGGTGGTTATCCCTTCGGCTTCAAGCGGATTGGCGAGGCCAAGACCGCAGACGACCAAATCTGGCTTGGATGCGCGACAACGATCCAGCTGATTTTCAACGTGTTGACCTTCTGAAAGCTGTACGCCTTTCGGCATTAGTTCTAGCTCGCGTGCCAGGTGTTGTTTATGCAAAAACGGGGTGCCGACTTCGACTAATTCGACGCCCAGTTCGCGAGACAAGAATCGCGCAAGTGGAATTTCTAATTGCGAATCAGGGAAGAAAAATACGCGTTTGCCTGACAACTCATCGCGGTAGCGTGCGACGGCGCGAGTGGCGCGTTCGCGCGCAGCAGCGGTGGCAGCATCAAATGCCGCGCTACTCACGCCCCCAAACATCGGCGGCGGCTTTAAGCCACAGAGTGGTGCCCTCTACGCCAAGCGGGAAAGGCGCATCAATCCGGGTAGCGCCACGTTCTTCAAGTGCGCGCGCCGTGTCGGCCAGGAAAGGTTGCGCCAGAAGGTAGCGGGTGTTCTTGCCGACGGGTGCCAAATCAGCGGCGTGGCGGGGTGGAAAGAATCTAACGGGGCCAATATTGAGTGCGGCAAATAAGCGAATGAACTGATCCTCAACCACATCCGCAAGCGAGCCCACCACCATCAGCGAAGTCTCAGTATCAGCAGGCGCTACGGGAAGATCTGGCACCATCGATGCCAGGCATGCATCTTCGCCTTGGGTAAAGGTGGTTTCAATGCCGCTACCGGAATAGTTCAGAACCCGCACATTGGGCGAGAATTTTTTGGATAAGCGGGACGATGCGCGAGATAGATCAAGCTTGATAACTTCAGACGGGCACGAGCCGACCAAAAATAGCAGGCGAATATCGGGGCGGCGCGTCAACAATTGGTTGACGATTCGGTCTAGTTCTTCATTGCAATCCGCCAAACCAGCGAGATCGCGCTCATCAATGATGGCGGTGGCAAACCGGGGCTCTGCGAAAATCATGACGCCTGCCGCGGATTGGATTAAATGCGCGCAAGTGCGCGAGCCGACTACCAGAAAAAAGGCATCCTGAATTTTGCGATGAAGCCAGATAATACCGGTAAGTCCGCAAAACACCTCGCGTTGACCGCGCTCGCGGATGATTGGAATGACGGTGGTATCACCGCAACCTGATGTAGCCACTGCTACGCTGGTCATACTGTGACTCCCGCGTTGCCGTTTATAGTCGGCTCACCAGCCGACTGAAGCCGTGCCATCCGCAGCTTCCAAATAAATTGTGTCGCGTTGATCGCATAGGTGGTGTAGGCCGCAAGTGCCAAATACATTTGTTGGCGTTCGTTTAACCAGCCCGTCATGAGCGCTACCAAATAGGCGGTGTGGAGTGCGATCACGATCATGCTGACGGCGTCTTCCCAGAAAAAAGCAGGCGCAAATAAATACTGACCGAACACGACTTTTTCCCAAATCGCACCGGTAACCATGATGGAGTACAGCACAAACGTTTTAACGACGATGGAGATCGTCGCCGCCGCGAGACCCTCACCGGTTGATAAATAGCGAACAACAAGGCCGACGCTAATGAGCAGCACCAAGAATTGGACGGGAGCCAAGATGCCTTGCACCAGCGTCCAGCGGGTGTTGTCCCGGCGTATACGTTCCTCTGGGGTGTAGAGAGGTAAGCTTCGTTGCGAATGATTTTTTTGCATCTTGATGTGTCCGAAAATCTATTTGGTCCCCACAAAACAAAATTTAGACGCGTTCGATAAATATGTCAAGTAAAGTTTACGTCAATTTAACTTGACATATTTTTGAAAAAAGCTGTATAAAGTGAGTTCATGTGTTATTGACATCGTGAATTGACTCAAAACATGACAAGCCTACTTGACAACGCGGAATCACAAAGGCCTACTAAAGGCAGACAAATTGCATCGTCATGCCTGCTGGCTGGACAATGCAAATTTGCGTTTCAGGGGTCGAAGGAAGGTTTAAGCACCGCTTCGACGTATAGATGGTCTCGCGCAACTCGTGGCAGTTGGAAGGCGCGCGAAATCGTTCATAGCTTGATTAGGAGGAAGTTTATGGATTTGAGTCAGCAGACCATGGCCCAACCACGTGTGCAGGATGAGGGACTAAGTAAGTCCGAATCCTCCGCTGGAATGGTCGTTCAAAGAAAGTTTTCCCGCGCATCTCCGGGAGTACTGGATATCCGTGCCGATTCGTTATCACGCATTATCGAATCGCAAATTATTCCGAGATTGATGCTGGCGCATCGATCGGCGCAGGGTTTAGAGCCTTTGCCTTCAGTTGATGCCTGCACACCAGGGCCAAAACAGATCGCAGAATTTGCGACGTTAGTGTTGTCCAGTAACGTGAGGGTTGCGGCGGCATACATTGACGTGCAGCGAGAAAATGGTTTGTCGCTCGAATCGGTTTATATAGACCTGCTATCTCCCACCGCTCGGCATTTGGGCTACCTTTGGGATAACGATCTTTGTGATTTTACGGAAGTTACCGCAGGTCTATGGCGCTTACAACAGTTATTGCACGAATTGAGCCCGGCGTTTCAGGGCAAACTTGCCAATAAGGTTGGTTCGCAATATCCAACAGGATTATCGAAGCCAAAGGTAGTTCGCCGAGCGCTGCTGATACCCGCGCCCGGTGATCAGCACACATTTGGTCTTTTCATAGTGTCTGAGTTTTTTCGGCGCGCCGATTGGGACGTCTGCGGTGAGCTACCGGCCACAGCGGAACAATTGATAAACACTGTGCGCGAAGAGTATTTCGATATGGTCGGCTTTTCAGTGGGTAGTGAGCTGAAGCTTGAAGAATTAAAATTTGCGATCAGGGCGGTTCGCCTCGAGTCACGGAATGAAAATGTTACTGTCATGGTGGGTGGCGCTGTGTTCGCGGCGCATCCAGAGTATGTGGAATTGGTAGGTGCGGATATGACGGCGGCAGATGGCCGTGATGCCGTAAACGCCGCCGAAAACTTGGTGGCGCAATTTGAGGTTAGCCGTTGAAACCGGAGAAACATTGTTGATGCAGAACAGCAGTATCGTGAATAAGCCGACAGGCTCGACTCCAGAGGCCCTAGCGGCACGCAAACAGGTAGGTTTTTGATGGATCAGCAAGAAACACCATTGAGATCATTCGGCGGCCTGGATGCGGAATCTGTGGCGAACCTCATTTCTGCAGCTGCCGATGTAGCGCTTGTGGTTGACAAAAAAGGTGTGATACGAGATGTATCTTGCGGAAATGATGAATTCGCATTGGAGTCGCGCAAAAACTGGATAGGCCGTTCATGGGC
>JAYVYF010000496.1:0-4598 GCA_043784585.1 Burkholderiales bacterium | reverse complement strand
ATTTGGGCATATCTTGACGGTGGAAGACCCGATCGAGTTCGTGCACGAGTCCAAGAAATGCCTGGTCAACCAGCGTGAGGTCGGGCCGCATACCTTGTCGTTTGCTGCCGCGCTGCGCTCCGCCTTGCGCGAAGATCCAGACTGTATTCTGGTCGGCGAAATGCGCGATCTGGAAACGATAAGGCTGGCCATGACCGCCGCTGAAACCGGCCATCTGGTGTTTGGCACCTTGCATACCAGCTCAGCCGCCAAAACGGTTGACCGTATCATTGACGTATTTCCAGCAGCCGAAAAGGAAATGATCCGCTCGATGTTGTCCGAAAGTTTGCGCGCCGTTATTTCGCAAACCCTGTGTAAAACCAAAGATGGCACCGGTCGTGTCGCCGCGCATGAAATCATGGTCGGCACGCCTGCGATCCGCAATTTGATTCGTGAAGCAAAAGTCGCGCAGATGTATTCCGCAATCCAGACCGGGCAGGCGCTTGGCATGCAAACCATGGATCAATGTCTGGCTGATTTGGTGCGACGCAACGTCATCACGGTGGCCGAGGCGCGCGGTAAAGCGGCCAACAAGGACTCATTCGGCTAAATCGTGTAACGTATGTTTTTGCTCGGGGACATTGCGCTACTCGTATCGGTGCCTTGGTGCATTTTGATCTGCACCTTGGTTTTAGAACCTGCTTCATAATTATCCTTAAGCCGCGCTGAAAATTCAGCCGCTCGTCTAAATGTTGTAAGGAAACTTCATGGAACGCGAACAAGCCCTAAAATTTGTCCACGAATTGCTGCGCGCGATGTTGGTCAAGAAAGCATCGGATCTGTTTTTAACGGCAGGTTTCCCGCCCGCGATGAAAATTGACGGCAAGATGACGCCTGTGTCGCAGTCCAGCCTGTCGCCAATTCATACCGGCGAAATTGCCCGCTCGGTAATGACCGACAAGCAAACCGCCGAGTTTGAATCCACCAAGGAATGTAATTTCGCGATTTCGCCCGCCGGCATTGGCCGTTTCCGCGTTAACGCGTTTGTTCAGCAAGGCCGCATTGGTCTGGTCATGCGAACCATCACCACCAACATCCCAAAATTTGAAGAGCTGGGGTTGCCGGTTGTGCTGAAAGATGTCGCCATGACCAAGCGCGGCTTGGTGATTTTTGTTGGCGGCACCGGCTCGGGTAAATCGACCTCGCTCGCGGCGATGGTCGGCTACCGCAACGAAAATAGTTATGGCCATATCATCACCATTGAAGATCCGGTGGAATACGTTCACGAACATCGCAACTGCGTGATTACGCAGCGCGAGGTTGGCGTGGACACGGACAACTGGTTTGCGGCGCTCAAAAACACCTTGCGGCAGGCTCCAGATGTGATTTTGATCGGCGAGATCCGTGATCGTGAAACCATGGATTACGCGATTGCGTTTGCTGAAACCGGCCACCTTTGCATGTCAACCCTGCATGCGAATTCCACCAATCAGGCGCTAGACAGGATCATTAACTTTTTCCCGGAAGAGCGTCGCGCGCAGCTGCTGATGGACTTGTCGCTGAATTTGAAAGCGTTTGTGTCGCAGCGCCTGATTCCAAAAAAAGAGGGCAAAGGCCGCGTGGCGGCGATTGAAATCATGCTGAATTCACCGCTGATTTCAGATTTGATTTTTAAAGGCGATGTGCACGAAATCAAGGAAATCATGAAACGCTCGCGCGAGCTGGGCATGCAGACGTTCGATCATGCGCTATTTGATCTTTACGAAGCGGATTTGATTTCGTACGAGGACGCGCTGCGCAACGCCGATTCGCTGAATGATTTGCGACTCCGCATCAAGCTCGAAGGCAAATCGTCGAAGGAAAAAGATTTGGCTTCCGGCCTCGACCACCTCGAAATCGTGAAATAGAACACCAGCACTGGCGCGCGTTTTCAAACATTTTTGCTTCAAAACGCACGCCAATGCTAGACTTTCATTTCTTTTCTGTTGCTGCCCGCGATAATTTTATATTCGTAGAGGCGGCATTCCAGCTTGCCGTTGAACAGCGGTGTTTTCTTCGACGTCGATAAGCGCATGCCTTTTGGCAGCGCAGTATCGCCCGTGAAAAAATACGCTCGCCAGCCGGCGAATTTTTGCTTCAATAAGTCGCCCAATTTCGGATAAAGTTCGGCTAGGTCGGTGGTTTCGCCTAGGCGCTCACCATAGGGCGGATTGGTTATCAAGACGCCAGACTCGGTTGGTGCAGAAATTTCAAGCACATTCGCCTGCTTCAAAAAAACACAATCCAGTAAATTATTCGCGGCTAGATTTTCGCGCGCATCTTTTAACGCATGGCCATACATATCCGCGCCGTAGATCGGCAAAGCTGCGCGCGGCTTTTCATTTTCTCGCGCGGCATCTTTTAGCGATTGCCAAACTTTTTGATCAAAGTTTTTCAGACTCTGGAATGCAAATTCGCGCTCAATTCCGGGCGCAATACCCAATGCGATTTGCGCGGCCTCAACTAAAAAAGTACCGCTGCCGCACATCGGATCAAGGAATGTTTCGCCCGGCTGCCAGCCCGATAAAGCAATGATGCCCGCCGCCAGATTCTTTTTCAATGGAGCCACGCCGGTGTGCTCGCGGGAACCCCGTTTAAACAATGGCTCGCCGGATAAATCCAGATAAATTGTCGCCTCAGTTGCATCAAGAAACGCATGAATACGCACATCCGGCTCGCGCGTCGCGACCGATGGACGCGCGTTCATGACTTCGCGAAACTTGTCGCAGATCGCGTCCTTGATGCGCAGCGTGGTGAAATCCAAACTCTTCAGCGGACTGTGATGCGCGTTCATTTCCACCTTGATGGTGCGCGTCACATCAAAATATTGCGTCCACGGCAGCAGCAAAACGGTGTCGTAGATTTCATGCTCGGACGCATACGGAAAATGCGCAACCTGCCACAGAATCCGGCTCGCAATGCGTGAATGCAGATTGGCGCGATACGCATCCACCATCTCGCCAGCAAACGATACGCCAGACTCGAACGCCTTTACGTTCTGCGCGCCCAGCGCAGTGAGTTCAACGGCTAAAGGTGCGGCCAGACCGCGTGGGCAGGGAGCAAAAAAATTATGCACAAAATATCTTAAAAAGGTTTAACGATCACCAGAATTACAATCCCGATTAACGCCGGCAGCGCGGGAAATTCATTGAGCCAGCGGTAGAAAACATGGCCGTGCTTATTGCGGTCCAGCCGAAAATCTTTCATCAGTTTGCCCAAATATATTTGGTACACCACCAGCACCCCGACCAACGTGAGTTTTGCGTGCATCCAGCCTTGGCCCCGGCCGATGCCGTAGCCCATCCATAACCATATGCCCAACACAATCGTGACCACCATACTGGGCATCATGATGCCGTGATAGAGCTTACGTTCCATCACTTTGAAACGCTCTTTTGAGACGGTGTCTTCGGTCTGCGCATGGTAGACAAACAATCGTGGCAGATAAAAAATCCCGGCGAACCAGGTGACCATAAAAATAATGTGAAATGATTTGATGTAAAGCATCTGCTGCCTTCCAATTTTAAGAGGGTAAATATTTGTCAAGCGCGACAACCAGCGTGCCTTGTGCGGCCATGATGACTTCGCAAAATTCGCGCACCGCGCCGTGCCCACCGTGCGCCTCGGTCACGTAATCCATACGCTCACGAACAAATTTTGGTGCCGCGGGAACGGCGGCGGCAAAGCCACAATTTAGCAAAATCGGCAAATCCACCACATCATCGCCAATGCTCGCGGCTTCGCGCGGCGAAAGCTTCAGGCTGTCAAGAAGCTCAATATAAACGCGGCCCTTGTCTTCGACCGCCATAAATAATTGCGTAATCCCCAAATCGCTGGAACGCCGCGCCAATGCCCGTGATTGGCGGCCCGAGATGATGGCGACATTGACGCCAGTGGCCATCAACATCTTCATGCCGTGACCATCGAGCGTATTGAAAACCTTGACCATTTCGCCGTCCGCGCCGTAATGCAATGCGCCGTCAGTCATTACGCCATCAACATCGAATACGGCTAATTTTATGGCGCGAATTTTTGCGCCCAGCTTCTCATCGAATGTCATCACAGCACGCCGACGCGCATCAAATCCAACACATGCAACGCGCCGACCAGCTTGCCGTTTGCGTCAATCACTAATAAGCCACTGGAACCGATTTTATAACGTTGAATCAGCTCGGCGGCCTCCGCGGCCAGCTTGTCCAGCGTAATCGTTTTCGGCGTGCGCGTCATCACCTCGGCGACGGGTGTGGTCTTGATATTGTCATGCGTTTCGAGCGCGCGGCGTAAGTCACCGTCACTGAACACCCCGACCAGTAAATCGTTGGCATCGACCACCGCCGTCATGCCGAGGCCTTTGCGTGACATCTCCAAAATCGCGGCGGGCAGTTTTGCATCAACGGATACTTTGGGTACCCGATCGCCCTCCACCATCACCTCACTCACATGCACCAGCAAGCGTCGCCCCAGCGCGCCGCCGGGATGATGCATCGCAAAATCTTCCTCACCAAATCCGCGTGCATCCAATAGCGTCACCGCGAGTGCATCGCCCAGCGCCAGAGTCACCGTGGTGCTGGCGGTGGGCG
>JAYVYF010000495.1:0-2340 GCA_043784585.1 Burkholderiales bacterium | reverse complement strand
CATCATCGCCAACTTGCATGATGTGGTGATTATTCTTGGCTTTTTTGCAGCCTTCCAATGGGAATTCTCACTGCCGGTACTTGCCGCTGTACTGGCGATTTTGGGCTACTCGGTGAACGAATCGGTGGTGGTATTTGATCGTGCCCGTGAAAATTTCCGCAAAATGCGCAAAGCCACCACTGAGGAGATTTTCGATGCCGCGATTACCGGCACGATTTCGCGAACCATCATTACCCACACCACCACTGAAATGATGGTGATTGCGATGTTGGTGCTGGGCGGGCCAACCTTGTTTTATTTCGCGCTCGCGTTGACGATTGGTATTTTGTTCGGCATCTATTCGTCGGTGCTGGTCGCTTGCCCGCTGGCAAAATATCTCGGCGTATCGCGCGAGGATTTTGTAAAAGTGGAAAAGAAAAAGGATAACGAACCGGAAGTTATTTCGGCGGCCCCTTAGGTTTTCAGGGGTTGTTTCTGTGGCCGGCGTTGAGTATCAATTGCGCGGATCTGCCGCGAGCATTTATTGTGAGTACTTATTGCGCCGTTTGTATGGTTGCAGAAATGCCAACCCCAATAATGACGGGTATCCTGAAGCAAAAATCCTCTGAAATGCCCGCGGATATTAGGACTTTGATATTTTTGGTAGGTCAGGCGGCTGCATAACCTGATCCACGACGCCAGGTGTGTTACTGACAGGATCGCCATGGATTTTCTGCTTTCAATCTGGGATTTGATCGTCCACCTCGACAAGCACCTCGCGACGCTGGTACAGACTTACGGCCTGTGGATTTACGCGATTTTGTTCGCGATCATCTTCTGTGAAACCGGGCTGGTAATCGCCCCATTTTTACCGGGCGATTCCCTGCTTTTCATTGCTGGCGCATTAGCGGCAGCGGGCACCACTTCTGATGGGGTCGACGTACATCTTCTAGTCGCGATTTTGATTGCTGCGGCAGTGCTCGGTGATGCGGTCAATTATCAAATCGGCGCGTGGCTGGGCCCCCGAATTTTCAAAGACGACAATGCTCGTTATTTGAAGCGTGCCCATCTCGAAAAGGCGCATGCCTTTTACGAGAAGTGGGGCGGGATGGCGATCATCTTGGCGCGCTTTACGCCATTCCTGCGGACCTATGTGCCGTTCGTGGCGGGCATGTCGCGTATGTCGTATCGAAAATTCGCGCTTTACAATATTACCGGCGGTGTCATATGGGTCGCGGCGCTCACCTATCTAGGGTATTTTTTCGGTAATATTCCGTGGGTTAAGGCCAATCAGGGATTCATGGTGATTGGTATCGTGATCGCGAGCCTGATCCCGGTTTTAATAGGCTTCCTCAAGTCAAGACCGCAATCTGGCGCCGCGGAAATAAACCGCGCAGATTAACGTTGACGACTGGGAGCCGTAAATTTTGCGTAGTAAATGGCGGCAATGAAAAACACCACTGAAAGCGCAACTTCAACGCCCGCCAGCATTTGCGACAACTCTTTGTCAGACCACGCCCGAACCACGCCCTCGGTGAAATAAAACAGCACAAACATTGATGCCCATTGGTAGGTATAGCGTTTGCCTCGCAAAATGCCAAATAGCGGTAGCAGCAACGGTAGCGCCTTCAGCATCAGTAGCGAACCATTGGGGCGCAACGGTGCCAGCACCGCCTCCCATGCAATCGATAATGCAATCAAGCCGATCAGCGATGCGCTTGCTGCATAGCGGCAAAGTTCGCGATGATCTTGGTGGCGCGCGGGCTTTTCGGGGGTTTCAATCATGAAGTTTTTGTGCAATCTGCGCCAAGCGCTTACCCTGCACAAATGCCAGTTTCTTTTCAGTTTCACTCACCGGCAATTCACCCTTAGCACCTGCCACGTGGCTGGCACCATAAGGCGTGCCGCCGTCGCGTGTGGCGCTCAGTTCTGACTCGGTAAAGGGCAGGCCGACGATCACCATGCCGTGATGAAGCAGCGGCACCATCATTGTCAGCAGGGTTGATTCTTGCCCGCCGTGCATAGACGCACTGGAGGTGAATACAGAGCCAGGTTTGCCGGAAAGCGTGCCGCGCATCCATTCGCCGCCCAGACCATCCAGAAAATATTTCATGGGCGCCGCCATATTGCCAAAGCGGGTCGGTGAACCCATCGCCAGACCGATGCATTCCGATAAATCTGCCGACGTAACATACGGCGGCCCGTCGTCAGGCACCCCCGCAGCTACCGCCTCAACGACAGTAGAAACTTTGGGTACGGTGCGCACCCGAGCGGACATTCCCGTCACACTATCCACACCGCGCGCAATGTGGCGTGCAAGCTCGCGAACGCTGCCCGCATGCGAATAATATAAAACGAGGA
>JAYVYF010000494.1:0-10975 GCA_043784585.1 Burkholderiales bacterium | reverse complement strand
GCCCAAGCGGCGCGCGTGGCGGCGCACATTGGCGCAAAACATCATGCGCTGATGGTCTCGCCCGGCGATGTGCTGGCAGCTTTCGATAGCTGGGTCGATGTATTTGACGAGCCATTCGGCGATCAGGCTGCGTTACCCACGATGCTGCTATCCAAACTCACTCGTCAGCACGTCACGGTGGCGCTGACCGGCGAGGGCGCAGATGAGCTTTTCTCGGGCTATAGTAATTACCGAAAGCGCGTAAGCGAGGAGCGGTTCACGAGTGTGTTGGGTGCTATGCCGCTTGCTAGGCTGGTAGCGCATTTACCCTCGGCAATCGCCAAAGATCGGGTGATGAAAGCCATTAGCCAGCCCCTCGAGAAACGTTACACCACCATCCCGAATATTTTTGACCAATCCAGCCATCGCGCGTTGTTTTCGGACGCTTTATTGGCCGCGCAAAAAACCCATATTGCCGACTATGCCGCAGCCCAATTCCGACAGTGCGATGCAGAAGATTATCTTGAAAAAATAATGTATGTCGATATGCGTTTGTGGTTGCCCGATGATCTACTGACCAAGGTGGATCGCGCCACCATGGCGTATTCACTGGAGGCGCGGGTGCCGTATCTGGATCACAAGTTTGTTGAATTTGTGGCACAACTTTCGCCCACGTTAAAGCAAAATGGCAAAATCACGAAATATTTATTGAAGAAATTGGCGGAAAAGTATTTGCCGCATGAAATCGTCCATCGCGGCAAGCAGGGCTTTGTGATGCCGCTATCGCCGTGGCTTGAGGGTGGACTAAAGAAGCATGTTGAGAACGCACTCGGCCCGGATGGGCTTGATAAGCGCGGGCTGTTTCGCGACGGCGCGCTGACAACGTTATTGGCTGAACATCGTGCAGGACGCAGCAATCACGCGGGACGATTATGGGCGCTGACGGTTTTGGAGCTTTGGTTTCAACATCATGAGCCCAATTTTTCGTTATGAAAAAAAAGCTTTCAATACTTCACACTGAAAACTCCACCGGCTGGGGTGGGCAGGAAATTCGCATTTTGACGGAGGCCCGCGGCATGCTGGATCGCGGCCATCAAGTAATGTTGCTGACCCCCGCGAGCGCGGAAATTTTGCCCGCCGCGAAAAAGATGGGCATACCGGTGACGTCAATTGGGGTGGAAAAAAAACGTATCGGCTCGTTATTAAATTTACGCGGCTGGCTATCGGCGCATGGTGGCGAATACGACGTCATCAATAGCCACAGCTCGACGGATAGCTGGCTATCGGCGGTCGCCTGCGCCACGCTGAGCAAAATGCCGCCGATGGTGCGCACGCGCCATGTTTCGACCCCGGTCAACAATCATTTTTCTACGCGCTGGCTTTACACCCAAGCCACCGCCCATATCGTGACCACGGGTGAAGCGTTACGCCAGCAATTGCACCGCGACAATGGTTATCGGCTCGACAGCATGACCTCGGTGAGAACCGGCATTGATTTGAACTATTACACGCCGCACAATCACGCCGAGATGCGCTTGAAACTCGGCCATGACGACCGCCCTACCTTGGGCGTGCTGGCAACATTGCGCGACTGGAAGGGTCATCGCGATCTGCTGGATGCGTTCGCGATTCTGCGTGCGAACTTCCCCGATTGGCGACTCCTCATTATTGGTGACGGCCCGGAACGTGAGCGCCTTAATACGCGCATTGCCGAACTTGATTTGCAGAATGTGGTTCGAATGGTGGGTAATCAAGAGAATGTACCGGAATGGTTATCCGCGCTCGATTTACTCACGCTGCCGTCGTATGGCGCGGAGGGCGTACCGCAGGGAATAATGCAGGGCATGGCATGCGGACTGGCTGTGGTTTCAACCACGGTCGGGGCAATCAATGAGGCCGTGCAACACGATAAGACCGGCTACATGGTGCCACCACGCGACCCGGCAGCCCTGGCAACGGCGCTGGCCAAGCTGATGCGTAACGACGCGCTTCGGAGCCAAATGGCCGCCGCCGGCCTCGCCTACGCACGCGCTAATTTTGGGCTCGATGCGATGCTCGACAAAATGGAAGAAATTTTTTATCGATGCGCTGACGTCCCGCATTTGGTTCGCACATGACTATTCACGATCTGATCGACCACGACATGATTAACGGCGAAATTACCGACCAAATTAACGAAGAAGCAGCGCATGCAGCGCAAAAAATTCTCGTTATCAACGTCACGCGCATTGGCGACACGCTGCTGAACACACCAGCAATTCGCGCGATAGCGAATAAATTTGCGAATGCAGCAATCACTTGTTTGGGCCACGCAAAACGCGTAGAGGTATTACAGCATCTGCCCTACCTTGCCATTGCCGACAAGATTGATAAAAAATCAGCCGTGTGGCGCGGCCGAATCGGCGTGTTGACCGGAAAATCATACGACTGGGCGTTTGTATGGGGCGACGACATGGCGTTGCATCGCTATGCATTGCGCGTGGCTACGCAAGTCGTGGCCTACCGCCAGCAAGATGACACGCTTAATAGCCAGTTTATTCACGCGGCGACTGCCCCCGCGCTGTACACCCTGCATGGCGTCGCGATGCAGCTTCATCTGCCGCGATCCGTGGGCATTGATACCCACAATTTCAAGCTGGACTATGTGGTGACCGACAGCGAATCGCAAGACGCGAAGCAACGTCTCGCCAAAGAAGCAGGAGATGCAAAGCCGTTGATCGGCCTACAGGTCGCGAGCTTCCCTACCAAAGCATATCGCGATTGGCCGATCACGCATTTTATTGCGCTGGCGAGGCGAATCGTTGCTGCGTTTCCAAAAGCGAAATTCGTCATGTTTGGCGGCCCCGATGATATCGCTCGCATCGCACCGTTCCGCGACGCATTGCCAGAGAGCACAATCGTCTACGCGGGCGTAATATCGTTGCGTGAAACGGTCGCGGTGATGAATGAAATTGATTTATACGTAGGAGTCGATACCGGCCCCACCCATCTCTACGGCGCGCTTGGCAAACCGATGGTCGCTATGTATCACTCAAGTTTGCCGAGCGCGCTCTATGCACCATGGGATCATCCAGCGCTTTATGTGGTGGATCATCCGCTGGCGGGAAAGGTGGTGGTGGGCGGTGGCGCAGAGGCGGGCACGATGGCCGATATTAGTGTTGAAGCCGTTTGGGCACGGGTCGCGGATGGGTTGCACAAAAAGCCATCGCGCTTTGCCGCGATGCCGCCAGTGGGTATCGCGCCACCCACTGTCCACGATTGAAAGTCAATCACTGGCGCGCTGTTCGAGACATTTTTGCCCAATAAATCCCGCCAAATGGCGTTCTTCTATGTGCACCCGGTCACTATTCGGCCTGCAAAAATAAAATTGATAACGGACCAAGGCTTCAACGTTCCAGAACGGAAGCCAGTACCTCTCGCGCCCGTTCGCGAGAAAAATATCGTTCAATATTTTCCAAGCCGGCATCTCTCAGCGCGTTCCAAACCACTTCGTCTGAATGCAAACGAATGACCGCATCTGCAAATGCCTCAGGCGAATTCGCAACCAGCACGTTGACGCCATCATCCAAATACATGCCTTCCGTTGACACGGATGTGGCCACGACAGGAACGCCGTATTGCATGGATAGATTGACTTTGCCTTTCACCCCTGCGCCGTAGCGTAATGGAGAGATGGAAAGTTTGGCGTGATGATAGTGGTCGGTAACATCCTCGACAAAACCGGCAATGACAAAATCATTGGCTGCGAATTTTTGCAAACTTGGGGGCGCATTGCTGCCGATGATCGTGGTAATCAGTTGTGGTGCTTTTTTTCGTAAAATCGGCAGCACATTTTCAACATACCAAGTAATCGCGTCCAGATTTGGCGGATGGCGGAAACCACCAATAAACAGGATGCCGTCACGCTCACCGAATGGTTTGGGACCGGGCATATTTTGGTGGATATTCGAAATAATTTGCACTTTCGCGCCCGGTATCAACTCTTGCAGCAACTTTGTTTCAGTCGGACTTACCACGAGCGTCATGTCTGCAATCGATATCGCATGCAGCTCTCGCTGGCGCGTATGTTGTGCAGCAGCACGCAACAATGATTTTTCAGAAACCGGCGAAGCCAGCGCTGCAAGTCGCTCTTCACGAACGAAATGTAAATCCACGGTATCAAATATAAGTTTACTTTTTGGGGCACACTTTTTGACAAGATCAATATATTTGCATGCCACCGTGGCTCTGGACAACATCACCACATCAAATTTCGCCGCTTCGCTTTGCAAAAATTCTGCTAAATCCGGAACAAAGGGATGGAACAAAACCTCAACACCCAATGCCTGAATTTGGCTCACATAGGGTTCACGATATTCGCGGTTATCCGCCACGAAGGTAACTTTGTAACCCAGACCGGCCGCAAGATCCAGCAGCTCGAACATGCGCAGCGACCCAGAATCGTGGTCCGGCGTGAGCATGCACGCATCCACCACCAACACGCGACGCGTGGTGTAACGATCACGCTCCCACTGCGGCTGCATCCCATTTACACGATGACCTGCCAAAATCGGCCGCCAGCGCTTGGCAAACGTGGCTCGATTCGTCACCTGATGTTGCTTCACGCCCTGTGTGAGGTCAGTGCCGGAGCTACGACCTTCGAAATGCACCACCACGGCACGCGGCTGATAGATCACGCGCTTGCCTGCTTCGCGAACCCGAAAGGCCAGATCGGTGTCTTCGTAATAGGCGGGAGCATAGCGCTCATCGAAGCCACCGAGCGAAATCCAGAATTCACGTTGCAACATTAAGCAAGCCCCTGAGCAGTAATCAACCTCGCGCAAATAATTGTATTCCGGCTTGCTGGCATCATCATTGCGACCCAGATTCCAAGCTGACCCATCACGCCAGACAACGCCACCCGCCTCCTGCAAAACACCGTCGGGATAAATAAGTTTTGCGCCGACCATGCCGACATTTTTTTTTCGATCAAACACATCACGCATGGCCTGCAACCATCCCGTCGTCAGAATGATGTCGTTGTTCAAAATAACCACATATTCGCCGCGCGCAAGCTCTACAGCGCGATTACAGCTGCGCAAAAAGCCAAGATTTTTTTCGTTGCGTACAAATTGCACTCCTTCAACTTTCGCCAGCTCTGTTTGTGCTGGCGTAGGCGAGCAGTCATCGATCACGATCACTTCAATATCATGTGCGGCGCAGGTGTCCACGATGCTGTCAAGGCAGGTAAAGGTGAGCAAAGGCTGGCCATAAACAGGCACCACCAGTGAGAATTCTGGCGTCATTGAATGCGGCACTTTCAACGCCATCACCGAACTGGCGATCTCATAGAGCAGCACAGAGGGTTTCACGAATCCTTCATTGCGATTTAGTTTGTCGCGCACACGGCCTGCGAGGGCAACGGGCCCCTGTTCGCGCAAAATATGCACTGCTATTGCCGCATGATGTGGCAGACGGCGCACGCGGTAACGCAGCAATCCTGCGTGCTTTAGCGCATCTTTCAGCAAACCTGCAAACCAACGCAAAGGTGCCGTCAGCCTCCAGGACGTGCTCGCCAACACCTCATCGAACGCGCGCCCAGCAGCAGCAAACGCCCGCCTCGCCTCGTCACGCTCAAGCTCGAGAGTTTCACGTTCCGTAGCCAGCGCAACGCGAAGCTCATTGGCTTCCTGCAAACGCAAATCACGCTGCGCAACAACGTTGTAAAAATCTGCCTTTGCGTTCGCTATTTGCCCATCGGCAATATCAACACGCCGCCGCAACTCATTACGTGAGTCCAGATGTCCGCAATCGACGCCTGCCACCAACAAATCGTGCAATGAATATTCGCGCTCTGGTCCCGCTGAAAACTTCAGAAAATACCGCGCGGGGGGTAACGGCAGCGTCGGGATAGCGGGTCGGCAAATTGGGCGCGCGGGCAGTGGCTGAAGATAGCGTTGACGGTACGCCGAAGCTTCAGCTGACAGCATTGCGTCATTGGTATCAGTCAGAGCTACCCTGGCATCAGCCGCACGACATACCTTCATCAACGCTGCATTCCAGATATCCGCCGACGAATCCCATTCCGGTAATTCAGCCGCAGCATAACCAGCCAAACGCTCTTCAAACGACCCTAAACGCGATGCCACAATCGGCCGACCCGTTGCCATGGCGGCACTCAACGTATATGAAAAACTTTCGGGAATTTGTGAGGGGAATAAAAATACATCCGGGCGCGCAAGTACCATGCGCCTCGCCAGATCTTGGTCGCGATAGCTCCCCGAAATTTCGATCGGTAAATACGGCCACTGTGGCACTGGGCGCGAGGTGTGGCCGAGCAACGAAAAAGTCAATGGCAGATCATGATCACGCGCATGGGTCGCCGAAGCCTCCAGTACATCCAGGCCTTTTTCGGGTGTCAATCCACCGAGCAACATGACTTTAAAATCTCGCTCACGAACCAAAGACATGGAGACAAAGTGCGGCCAAATTTCGAATTTCTGCCCAGGAAAAAATGCTGCTATCCGATCCGCCAGATCTTGCGATGGGCTGATTACGCGCTCGGCTTTCGCCAGCAGGTTTTTAAAGCGTGCGCGCCATTCTACGGCCGTAAGACCCCACGCGTGTTCGCGAACGGTTGCAGCCTCATCCGCGGGCATGGCGGCACCCGGCGATAAATGATATTGCGCGGTGATCGGAAAATAATCGTGCAAGGTGATATCAAGCGGAACCTGCAATCGCTCCGCCATGGTTAACACCTCGACAGGCAGGCCGTGCACATGATGGAGGTGCATGCGCTCGACACCCAAATCAGACAAAAATACCATCAGCTGATTAAATTCAGACGGCACTTTAAAAAAAACCTGAAACGCTTCCCCTGCTCGCAACCACGTCAGCGACAGCATGCTGCCACGTTCGGGCCGCATTTGGATGACTTCGCAGTCGTTTTCGATAAGCGTTGCCAGGTCTCGAACATGCCGCGCCGTCCCGCCGCCCCACGCGTGCGTCACCATCAAAATACGCGGATGGCCTGACGATTTCAAGCGCGCAATATCGACGGCTCGACGATACGGGCGGGCGGGATCGCGCTCAAAAAAATCGGCTATGGTGGCCTGATAATCAGGATAGCGTGCGTCAATGATGGCTTGAGCAACACTTTTACGGCTAGTTGATTCGTGTGCAAAAGAGACTTCACCCTGATGCGCCACAAACGTATCAACGCATAAAACGTGGCGATAGCCTGCAGCCGATGCACGAAAGCACCAATCGTTTTCTTCCCCATAGCCGCGGCCAAACGCGGCTTCATCAAACGGGCCGATTTCGTTGAGTACCGCGCGACTCATCCACATACAAAAACCAACGCCGGTGGGAATTTCTACGCACTGCCGCGCGTTTGCTGCCGCAAACAATGTATCAAGTTTCGCTAATTCCGCCGCGTCAGGCATCGCCTGACTTTTGCCGATTTTTGGATAGCTGCAAAGCGTGGCGTTATTTGAAAAAGGTGTTGCCGAAGCGATGGCCACGCCATTGCTTTCGATCGTATTTGCGTTGATACCAGCCACCATGCGATCCAGCCAATTGCCATGTACGCGCGTATCGCTGTTGAGTAGCAGCACATCACGCTCGGGGTGAAGTGCGATCGCGCGATTGCAGGTCGCCACGAATCCCAAATTCGTTGGGTTCGTAAGCACCGTAATGTTGATACTTTGGCTAGAGTTCAAACCAGACAGGAACTCCGCCATACCCGGCTCGGGGCTTGCATCGTTGATGATGACCAGTTCATAGGGCATGGTGCAGGCATTTGCCAACACGCTTTCAATACATGCCTTGGTTTCGGCTAACCCGCGGTAGACGGGAATGATAATGTCAATGGGGTTCACTTAAGCTTTATCTTTGATCCTGAGAGTAGTGCTGATTATAGTGGACGCAATAGTGCACGCGACCGGCCACAATGGCGACACTACCCCGCGCCAATTTCCGCAGATTCGCGGGAATTTCCAGCTCCAGACTTGACAGCACTGCGCGCGGATAAAAATATGCCCAGCAACAGCAATGAAAAACCGGCCATCTGCAATGGTTGAAAACGCTCGTCAAATAGCCACCAGGCCATTAACGCGGAAGCAATCGGTTCTCCCAGGATAGCGACTGCAATCACCGTGGCCGGCGCGTGCTTTAGCGACCAGTTAATACCGGTGTGGCCGATTAATTGCGGGCCAATAGCCAATCCAGCAAGGCAGGCCCATGCTAGCCACGAAAAACCGATCAGTGGCACGTGAGCAGCCAATGCGCAGGCCAGAAGTGTAAGCGCAGCACTAGAATAAACCAGCCAGATATAGGCAAGCAAAGAAAATGTCTGCCGAAGCTTCCGCCCAATCAGCAGATAGCCACAAACCGTTAAAGACCCCACAATCGCCAGCGCGTTGCCAAGCATGGGGTTGCTGCCCACGTCAGCCAGTGAGGCCCGTGCATCGGATAAAAATATCAGAGCACTACCGAACATTGCTGACGCAATGCCCACCAACAGCGAGCGATGCAAGCGCTCGCGAAGAAACAGCCAGGATATCAGCGCAATCCATATGGGGTTGGTTGTTACTAGCGCGGTGCTGCTCGCCACCGAAGTAAAAGCCAGCGACGAAATCCACGACGCAAAATGCGCCGCAAGAAATACCCCTGAAGCCACGGCCAGCGCCGCGGTTTTTAGCGGCAATGCGCTAATTTCATGTCGCATGGTGGGTTTGGCTGCCACCACGAACGAGAGAATAATTGCGGCAATGCCCAAGCGCCACACGGCAATCGAAAGCGACGCAACACCTTCACCCAATGCCAGCCGAATCATGATGGCGGAGGTGGACACGATTACAACCGATGCACCCAACACCATCAAAGGTAGCGCGCGAGAATTCATATTATTTTTCTATTCAATGCGGCCAAACACCAAGAGCCAGCCTTCAATCTGGCCGCCGTGTGCAGACACCTGATGAAAAAGATGCAAAGAAAAGGATTAAGGCAGAAGATCAATGCAGCCGCTTAATCTCGACATTTACCACCACTCCCATCAATCATTTTTGTCTAAACTGAGAGCAACAATCAATGCCCCATCGGGCTTTCGCTAATGGTGTTCATCACACACTTCATGAAGTCGCAGCCCTGATTCTCTTCGCAGGTTTTAAACGCTTTTGTCTCAGCGACGCAACTAAGCGCCGCCTTGTTTGAAAGCGTGCCGCAATCAAGCGGGTTCGCAATCAAAAATTCGCGGTCACACGCAAAATGCGCATCAGCTTTTAGTGGGCCGCATTTTTCCGCCATCTTCATGTGGCGTTCACATCTCATTTTGTCAACGCCTTCTTTTTTATCGCACGCCGTGACGTGCTCGGCGGCATTGGTCAAGGCTGTAAATAAACAGAGTGCCAGCGGTAACGCAAATAGCCCGGTTAATTTGGTGGTCGTTTTGGTGATTGTATTTAGCATCTCGATTTTCTTCGGTCAGAAGGTATTGTGACGGTATGAACCCATCACTAGAACCCAAGTCTATCATTTGCTCACACGGCCACAAACAACCACAAACAACGCCATAACAACTGCGCAAGCCAAACAGGCTTGTCAGATTTACCCTTTACTTCACCGACAACAGTGCATAACTAAGCTGCGATGGTTGTGCATTTAACGCGGCTTGTGCGCTAAGTTGGGGTGCGGTCGGGCTTGGTGGATAAGGGCTCTGTGAATGGGGATGTGGTGCAGCAGAGCCGGGACCAGCCGGTTGTTGTAAGTGGGGCGATTTGGCCGCCGATGACGGTTTTGCCGCCACTAGCGCAGTAGCCGGAGGCGGTCCTGATATGGCCGCAGTCGGGGCAGACATAGGCTGGACTGCAGCGCGTGAAGCCAGACTGAAGTTGACTCGGTCTTGCCTGAATGAATCACTGCCAAGGCTCGACACCAGCGGCTCAATCACCAGCAAGCCCGTCAGGAATGCCCATAGGGCCATAAACGCAAGCGCTTTTAGCAGCGATCCTGCTTCCCTTTTAAGCATGCCGCGACCCGCGCGTTGCCCGGCATAAACAGACTTCTCGTACGATATTACGGTGGTAAATTGATTGTTCATGATCAACTCCAGAATATAACCTTGAGGCATGCCGTAATGCCCAGACCCTAACGAAACATTAAACCACCGCGATGCGCGACCTCAATTCCGCCGCAAATTGTGCTTCGGACCGCCCCGAAACAGGATGTGGCTCGCTCACATCGGGTGCATGGCTATTCAATCCGAGAATCATCGATAATCCGCGTTCGGCAATGCTTTCAATCCGTCGCGCGGCAAAGCGGTTGCGCTCGACGATCACGAACCTAAGCTGGCCCTCAGCAACGGCCACGCCATCCACTTTTGCCTTGACCTCAAAAGTAACAGATCGGCCTTCCACAATAGAAACGCGGCCTGTTACCGCCACCATACTGCCAACAGCAGCGGCGTGATTATGCTTGAGCAAAACTTCGGAACCCACCACCGATTCCACCGCAGAATTGATATGTGCCACCAACTCACTCGCGCAAAGGTTTTCGATTGATGCGACCACGTGCGCGGTGACGAAACACCGCAAGGATCTGCGATCCTCAATCGGTGCTTCACGCAAATCGGGCACATCAGGCAGGTCAGCGCGTGTTATCAAGGTCGACGTGCTTGGGGAGTCTGCCGCGCCAAGGCTATCAGCCGCCATCTTAGACGCATTTGCGCTGCCACCAGGAGCATTAGAAGTAGCAGCTGCGAGGCGTCGGTCGCGCAATGCATACGAGGTATCCGGAAACGGAATACGGAAGCGCCCGTAAAGCGCAATCTTTCGAATGGCATCTTGATTCATCACAGAATTACGGCCGAAATGTCGTCCATGTGCGCTGCCACCCGCCGTGACGCGGGCAATGGCAACGGCAAGGTAGAAAGTGGCGCGAGCGGCGGAGGTGATGAAGGCGGCAGCACGCCAGTCGGCAAAGAAACCTTAAAAGCCACCGCTTGATCTGACTGGCGACT
>JAYVYF010000493.1:0-3444 GCA_043784585.1 Burkholderiales bacterium | reverse complement strand
AAAAGAAGAACGCAAAGCCAGCCATATTCTGATTTCAATCGCAAAAGATGCGAAAGATGCTGATAAAGCGGCGGCCAAAGCGAAGGCGGACGCGTTGTTTGCACAAGTTACCAAATCACCGAAGGATTTCGCAGAGCTGGCCAAGAAAAATTCGCAAGATCCGGGTTCAGCATTGAACGGCGGCGATCTTGGATTTTTTGGCAAAGGGATGATGGTAAAACCGTTTGATGACGCTGCCTTTGCGGCCCAAAAAGATGAAATTATCGGCCCGGTACTGTCTGATTTTGGTTACCACATTATTCGAGTGACCGAGGTTCGTCCAGAAAAGTCAAAATCACTGGCAGAGGTAACGCCGGAGATTGAGGGCGAGCTGAAAAAACAAATGGCGCAGAAAAAATTTGCGGAACTGGCGGAGAAATTCACTAACGCGGCTTACGAGCAATCGACCACGTTAAAAGCCGCTTCAGAGATAGTCGGCATGCCGGTAAAACAATCGGCGTGGATTAGCAAGGGCATGGGCTCGGCACCGCCGTTTACGAATCCGAAATTAATGACGGCACTATTCAGCGATGCCGTGATTAAAGACAAGCGAAATACCGAGGCGGTTGAATTGGCACCGAATTCGCTCATCGTTGCACGCGCGCTTGAGACCAAGCCTTCTGCATTGCGGCCATTGGCTGAGGTTGAGGCAGGCATTATTGCCCGACTATCGCGCGAAGAAGCACTCAAACTTGTCAAGGCGGACGGCGAGGCGAAATTGGCGGGTTTGAAAGCGGGCAAAGCGGAAGTTACCTTCCCGGCGGCGCTGGCGATTAATCGCACCAATCCGGGCGGCCTGGCCCCAAATATTGTTGAAGCCGCGATGAAAGCAGGCACCAAAACCTTGCCAGCGTTTGTGGGTGTTGATAACGCGAATGGCGGTTACACGCTGATCCAGATTTCCAAAGTGATCGAACCGGTGCTTACCGATGACACCAAGCTCAAAGCCGCCAAGGCGCGCGTAGAGCAAGCCATGACACAGCAGAAATTGCAAGCAACCGTGGCCGCTCTGCGCGCGACGTCTGATGTGTCGATTGCAAAAAATGCGCTGGACAAGAAAGTGGATCAATAATCATCGATGTCTTTTTGTGAATTTCGCGCACTAAGTTGTTACCAGAAAATTATTGTTAATTTGAAACCCTAGTATTGGGGCGGTTCTTGAAGAAGTTTTGCTCAAAAAACCCCGTCCTTGCTAGGGTTCTAGTTTTTTGTGTTCGTGAACTTAGAACACACTGCAGTTGGAGTTTTGATACCCGTTGATACCGCAATGTAAGAATGTTCGATATTTATCAAGGTGAGTCGTGACGAGATAAGTCCGCCAGCAGTGCTAAACTTTATCCTCGATGGCATAACTGTATGGATTAAAAACGGCTAATGGCTACAGACTATATTCTTGAAGCGCGTGAGCTCACCAAGCAATTTCGCGGCTTCACCGCTGTGGACAAAGTAAGCATTAACGTCCGGCGTGGCAGCATCCATGCTTTGATCGGCCCCAACGGGGCGGGTAAGACCACGTTTTTTAATTTGCTGACGAAATTCCTGCCGCCGACCTCTGGCAGCATTGTTTATAACGGCCACGACATAACTCGGGAAAGACCCGCGCAAACTGCGCGTAGGGGGGTCATACGCTCATTCCAGATTTCAGCCGTGTTTCCACATCTCACCGTAATGGAAAATGTGCGAGTCGCGCTACAGCGAAAGCTCGGCACTAGCTTTCATTTCTGGAAATCCGACCGTACGTTAAATTATCTCAACGAGCGCGCCATGGAGCTGCTGGCGGAAGTTGACCTTGAAGGCTTTGCGGATATTGAGACCGTTGAGCTGCCGTATGGACGCAAGCGCGCGCTGGAAATCGCCACCACCCTGGCTGTGGACCCTGAATTGATGTTGCTCGATGAGCCCACCCAAGGCATGGGCCATGAAGATGTGGGCCGCGTCGTTGAGCTGATTCGCAAGGTAGCAAAAAATCGGACGGTGTTGATGGTTGAGCACAATATGAGTGTGATTTCGAATCTGTCGGATCAAATTACGGTGCTCGCGCGGGGCACCGTGCTAGCCGAGGGGCCTTACGAAGAGGTGTCAAAAAATCCACTGGTACTCGAAGCCTATGTGGGTAGCACTGAAGCCCAGGCCGCATGAACGCAAGCGCCGCGCCCGAAACAAACGCGCAAGCAGCTACTGCATTGCAAGTGGCGGATCTGCATGCCTATTATGGCGAGTCGCATATTCTGCATGGGGTATCGTTTGAGGTTAAACGCGGTGAACTTATAACGCTGCTCGGCCGCAACGGTGCTGGCCGCACGACCACACTGAAAGCGATCCTCGGCTTGACCGGCAAACGTACCGGTTCAATTAAAATCAACAACGCCGAAGCGATAGGGCTGGCACCGCACAAAATTGCGCGTCTTGGTATTGGTTATTGCCCCGAAGAGCGCGGTATTTTTTCGAGCTTGAGCTGCGAAGAAAATTTATTGCTGCTGCCGATTGTGGGCAAAAATGGAATGAGCGTTGATGAACTTTATACGATGTTTCCAAACCTGAAAGAGCGTCGATCAAGTCAGGGAACAAGGCTGTCTGGCGGCGAACAGCAGATGCTCGCTATGGCCCGAATTTTAAGAACCGGCGCCGATATCCTGCTGTTGGATGAAATCACTGAAGGTCTTGCCCCGGTGATTGTGCAAACTCTTGGACGCGTCATTCGTGCATTGAAAGCGAAGGGTTTTACGATCATCATGGTTGAGCAAAATTTCCGCTTTGCGGCACCCTTGGCGGATAGACATTATGTGATGGAACATGGCAAAGTTGCGGCGGTTGTCGAAAAACATGAACTCGCGGCCAAAACAGAAATGCTTCATGAGTTTTTAGGCGTTTAAGGGTGTAAGCGGATGTAGGCATCCGAGTTTCTATGCAGGGAAATACGGTTTTAATTTTGATTTGAGTCACAAACTTATAACGAGGAGTAATCATAATGAAACGTAAACTTTTGGCCGGTCTAATCGCGGCAACGCTATCCTGCGGCGCAGGGGTCGCTTTCGGTCAAGCCGCAGCCGCAGGTAAGGCATCCGATGATGTGGTAAAAATTGGCGTGTTGACTGACATGTCGGGTGTGTATGCAGATTACGGCGGACAGGGTGCCGTGACCGCGGCAAAAATGGCCATCGAGGATTTCGGCGGCAAGATGTTTGGCAAGAATATTGAGCTTGTCAGCGCAGATCATCAAAACAAGGCAGACATTGCCAAGAACGTTACCCAGCAATGGTTTGACCGCGATAAGGTTGATGCCACATTCGAGAATCTGAATTCGGCGGTCGCGCTTGCGGTCGAAGGTTTGGGTAAAGAAAAAAATAAAATCACCGTGATAACGGGTGCGGCATCATCGCGCATTACCAACGAAGATTGCTCACC
>JAYVYF010000492.1:0-3636 GCA_043784585.1 Burkholderiales bacterium | reverse complement strand
TCGGCTGAACGCAAATTAAAAGTGGTGTAGGAAGAAATTTAAAAACAATGAATTTGATCAAATCCAATCTAGCGGGTCATGGTTTGCGTATCGGCATCGTGCAGAGCCGATTTAACGAGCCCGTTGTCAATAAAATGACGGCGGCCTGTGTTGCCGAATTGCACAAGCTTGGGGTGGAGGCTGCGCACGTCGACCATATCAGTGTTCCGGGTGCGCTGGAAATTCCGCTGGCTTTGCAAGCGCTGGCATTGACGCGTGAATATGCGGCGCTGATTGCGATTGGCGCGGTGATTCGGGGTGAGACTTACCATTTTGAAACAGTAGCGAATGAATCCTGCCGCGGCGTGATGGATGTGATGCTTGAAACCGGCGTGCCGGTGGCGAATGGCATTTTGACTACGGAATCAGATGCGCAAGCCGAGGCGCGGGTGCTGGAAAAAGGGGCCGATTGCGCACGTGCCGCAATTGAAATGGCGAATACGCTTGCGACAATATCAACATTGAAAGACGCGCGATGAAAAGCTTGGTGGATGCTTTGGAAGCGCAAGCACTGTCCAGCGGAGCGCGAGCAGGTCCTGGAAAAAAATCGGTTCAAATACCGATCACACCTGAGGTTGCTTTCGCTGATTCATTGGATTCAGCCCGTTCACTAGACAGTTCGAAAAAGGACACTCCGGCTGAAACAAAAAAAGCGCCGCCCAAGAGTGCGCGGCGTCGCTCGCGTGAATTTGCGTTGCAGGCAATTTATCAATGGCAAATTGCCGCGCATAGCGCTGGCGATCTCGAAACACAATTTGCCGAGGCCGATGGATTTAAACGTGCCGATGTGCCGATGTTTTCGGCATTATTGCGCGGCACCATCGAAGCGTCGCCCTCCCTGATTGAGCAACTCACGCCTCATCTTGATCGAGCCTGGACGGAAGTGAGTCCGATCGAGCGCAGCATTTTGTTGCTGAGCAGTTTTGAGCTGATTCACACGTTGGAAACACCATATCGCGTCATCCTCAATGAAGCTATTGAGCTGGCCAAATCGTTCGGCGGCACCGATGGGCATAAATACGTCAACGGCATTCTGGACAAGCTGGCTGCGATAATTCGTGCGGACGAAATCGCGCATCAGGCGGCGAGTGGATTGCCAGTAAAAAAACGGGTGGCGGCTTCGGTGCCGACGGTGACGGTCAAGCCGCGCCGGACGCCAAGGCCGGAATAGCATTCGCGCAATCTGCTCCGGCGATGCTGCTAGCACTGGCGCGGAGTTCCAGTCAAAAACATGCCATCAGCCCCGTCTAGCTTGACTCCTGAATTTAATATCATCGCGCGCTACTTCACCCGCCCCGCCAACCACGCGGTGCTGGGGGTGGGTGACGATTGTGCGCTGGTCAAAATCTCGGCCGGATGTGAACTGGCGATCTCAACTGACACGCTCGTTGAGGGCACGCATTTTTTCGCCACGGCCAATGCCGAAAAGCTGGGTCACAAAGCGCTCGCCGTCAATTTATCTGATCTCGCCGCGATGGGCGCAAAACCAAAACATGTGATGCTGGCGTTGACATTGCCGCAACCGTTGCCGGGCATTGATGAGGCATGGCTTGCTGAATTCTCGCGTGGCTTTTTTAAGCTGGCCGATGCGTTCGATGTTGAGTTAATCGGCGGCGACACGACTCGCGGGCCATTATCGATGACGCTCACGGTGCTGGGGGAGATCGAAGCGGGACGGGCTTTACGACGCGATGGTGCGCAAATCGGCGATGATATTTGGGTGTCAGGCAACTTGGGCGGGGCGGCATTGGCGCTGATGCACATGCAGGACAAGATTGCATTGCCGCCGCATATTTTTGCGCAAGTCGAAAACCAGCTGCATCGTCCGGCGCCCCGCGTCGCACTGGGAGCAGCCCTGGTGGGGCTTGCGAGCGCAGCGATCGATATCTCCGACGGGTTGGTGGCAGATTTATCGCATATCTGCGAGCGGTCAAATTTGAGTGCGCTAATTGAATATCGTCATCTGCCGCTGGCCCCTGCGTTCCTAGCGCTGGGCGCATATTTGGATGCGAGCGTGTCACATGAATGTGCGCTTGGCGGTGGCGATGATTACGAGCTTTGTTTTACAGCACCCGCATCCGTACGATCCCGAATCGAGCAGGCGGGCGCTGAATGTGGGGTTGCGGTCAGCAAGATTGGGTGCATGCAAGCGTTCGACTCAGGCCAGCGGGTGAAAGTGGTCGACGCTTCAGGTCGCGACGTCACGCCTAAAAAATCGGGCTACGATCATTTTGCCGCACTAGCGGATAAACCGTCATGAGGCCAACGCGTGAATTTTTATTCAAACATCCTGCACATTTTATTGCGCTGGGTTTTGGATCGGGACTGGCGCCGAAGGCGCCCGGCACTTTCGGCACGCTGGCGGCGCTGCCAATCTATGCGCTGACGATGTGGCTCGGTGGTACTTGGTTCAGCGGCACGTGGTTAAATAGCACAGGATCGAACGGCACAGGACTGCTGGCCATTGCCGCGGCACTACTTTTTTTCATTGGCATTTGGGCGTCGGACGTGACCGGTGCTGCGCTGGGCGTATCGGATCATGGCGATATCGTGATCGATGAAATTGCGGCATTTTTGCTAATTTTGGTATTCACGCCCTTAAACTGGCCATGGATCATACTTGCGTTCGTTTTGTTCAGGGTATTTGATATCCTCAAACCTTGGCCGATTAGTGTGGCGGACCGCCGCATCAAGGGTGGTTTTGGAGTCATGTTTGACGATCTGCTTGCGGCTATTTTCACGATTATCTGCCTGTGGTTTTTGCGTTCAATTTTTGTGGAGGTTACGGTATGAGCAACGCGCAAAAAAGCATGGTTAAAGACGTGGTTAACAACTGGCCTTACCCCACCTTGTTTGCACATCGTGGCGCGGGCAAATCTGCGCCCGAGAACACCCTCGCGGCGATTAAGCTCGGGGCTGCACACCAGTATTGTGGTTTTGAGTTTGATGTGAAATTGTCGCAAGAGGGTGTCGCCATATTGATGCATGACGACAAACTGGATCGCACCACCAACGGCCACGGCGCAGTCGCGGTCGCGTCGATCGCTGAGCTGGAACAGCTCGATGCTGGCTCGTGGCACAGCGCCGCATTTGCAGGTGAAAAAATACCTCGATTCTCAGCTGTCACGAAATATCTGCACGGTCATGGCCTGATGGCAAATGTTGAAATCAAGCCCTGCTTCGGGCGCGAAATTGAGACCGGTAAACAAGTGGCCGAGATGTGCGTCGAGAGCTGGCGAGACCGGCATGTCAAGCCGCTCATTTCATCATTCAGCGAAATGTCGCTGGAGGCCGCACACAAGGTTGCAGGTGGCTATCCGCTGGGTCTGCTCGTTACCACCCCATGCGAAGATCATTTGCCCATGCTGGAAGCGCTGGGGTGCGTTTCAATCCACGGTCATCACGAGTCGCTGGATGCGGACACGATTCGATTTTTTCATGACCACGGTTATCGCGTGCTGACTTACACCGTGAACGATATTGATCGCGTGACCCAGTTGCTGGCCTGGGGCGTGGATGGAATATTTACCGATGAAATCGACAAAATGGCGAAGCGGTTTCCGGCCTGTCTGCTGCCCACGGGTAAACCGATGATGA
>JAYVYF010000491.1:0-4429 GCA_043784585.1 Burkholderiales bacterium | reverse complement strand
CACCAGTGACGGTGTACTCGTCATTGTCAACAACGCACATTTTAGCGTGTCCGCAGGCGAAGCCGTAGCGATTGTTGGCGCATCGGGCTCGGGCAAATCCACTTTATTGGGGTTGATGGCTGGACTGGATAATCCCAGCGAGGGCAAGGTTTTAATTAACGGCGAAGATTTATTTGCCTTGAACGAAGATGGCCGCGCGAAATTACGCGGGCGCCTGGTCGGATTTGTTTTTCAATCATTCCAATTATTGCCCTCGCTTACTGCGCTTGAAAACGTCATGTTGCCGCTGGAATTGGCCGGTGTTGCCGATGCCGAACCACGCGCGCAAACGATCTTGCAACGCGTCGGCCTTGACGCACGCGTGAAGCATTATCCGAAGCAGTTATCCGGTGGCGAGCAACAGCGCGTGGCGATTGCGCGAGCATTCGTTTCCGAGCCGAAATTGTTGTTTGCTGACGAGCCCACCGGCAACCTCGATGCCAAAACGGGCACTGCGATGATAGAGCTGCTGTTCGAGCTGAATCGTGAGCGCGGCACCACGTTGATTCTTGTCACCCATGACCAAGGACTCGCGTCGCGCTGCAATCGGCGGTTGGTGATCGATGCAGGGGTGATCAAAGCCGAATAAGGCTCAAGTCTCCAACCCGGAAATGATCACTTAATTTTCTTCGGAATACGATATGCAAAAATTTTTACTGGCGATGCGCCTGCTCCGTCGCAACGCAAAATCAGGCGAGGCGCGGGTATTGTTGGTGGCGTTGTTTATTGCCGTGGCAAGCGTGACGACAGTGTCGTTTTTCGCAGATCGTGTGGAATCAGCGCTCAACAATCAAGCCAATGAATTGATCGCAGCTGATGTGGTGGTCATCTCGGATAAGCCAGTCGATGCCCGCTTTCGCGATGAGGCTGCGCGCCTAAAGCTTGCCGTCGCTGAGGCAACCACCTTCCCCAGCATGGTCGCGGGCGACGAGGCGCGCGGACAGGGCGTCAATCTAGCAGAGATCAAGGCCATCACGCCCTCATTTCCGTTGCGCGGCAAAATTCGTATTGCCGATGGGCCCGGCGCTCCTGACCGCGATGCGACCGGTATTCCGGCGGTTGGCACGGTGTGGGTGCCCGACGTGCTGCTCACGCGCATCAATGCGCAAGTCGGCGATGAATTAAAAGTCGGTGAGGCTAAATTAAAAATTGCCGCTCTGGTGGTGAAAGAGCCCGATAGCGTGCTTGATTACATGGGCATCGCGCCAAGAGTAATGCTGAACGCGGATGATTTAGCCGCGACCAAGCTAGTGCAAACTGGCAGCCGAATCACTTATCGTTTGCTGCTGGCAGGGGAGCGCAAATCGGTAGATGAGTTTGGCGCCACCTTCAAAGGCCAGCTGAAACGCGGCGAGCGAATCGAAAGCGTACGCGATGCACGTTCCGAGGTACGCGTCGCGCTGGAACGGGCACAAAATTTTCTCGGCCTGGCGGCATTGTTATCGGTCGTCCTGGCATCGGTTGCCGTTGCCTTGGCGGCCCGCCGTTACTCGCAGCGCCAGCTTGACTGCGCCGCCATGATGCGCTGTCTCGGTGCCACGCAAGCAGATATTTTTTTACTAAATCTGTGGCAGTTTCTGGTGCTGGGATTCAGTGCATGTGCGTTGGGCGCTACCGCCGGATTTATTTTTCAAACCGGGCTTGCCGCGCTGCTCACGGGCCTATTTACGGTGGCGCTTCCCGCGCCAACCATCATGCCCGCGCTACAAGGCATGGCGATTGGTATGGTGTTATTGCTCGGCTTTACCTTGCCGCCGTTATTAGCATTGCGCAAAGTCGCCACACTGCGGGTACTGCGGCGCGATCTCGATCCGTTTGATGCGGAGGCGACATTTGCCTATGTGCTGGGCTTTGCCACGTTGGCGGCGTTAATCATCTGGCGTGCGGGTGATGTTAAATTAGGCGCAATTGCGGTCGGTGGATTTGTCGTCGCACTTGGTATTGCTGGCCTCGCGGGTTGGTTGTTAATTCGCGCGACCGCAAGCTTGCGCGGGGCCACCTCCGGCTCTTGGCGCTACGGTCTTGCCAATATGAAACGCCATGCGGGCGGCAGTCTGATTCAAATTATCGCGCTGGGCTTGGGCATCATGGCGATGCTGTTGCTGACGTTGGTGCGGACGGATTTGATTTCCAAATGGCAGGGCAATCTGGGCGCAAATATGCCGAACCGTTTTGTCATCAACATGCAAAGCGATCAGCTCGACCAAGTGCGTCAATATTTCAAAGAACAGCGGCTGGATATTCCCGATTTGTATCCGATGATTCGTGGTCGTCTGGTTGAAATTAACGATAAAAAAGTGGTTCCCGCTGACTTTAAGGACGAGCGTGCCAAGCGTACCGCGGAGCGTGAATTTAATCTGTCGTCCGTCGCCACGCTGCAACCAGATAATAAAATCCTCGCCGGAAAATTTTGGACGCCCGACTCCATTGAAAAGCAATTTTCGGTCGAAGATGGAATCGCCAAAGTGCTCGGGATTGGGGTCGGTGACACGCTCACCTACGACATCGCCGGCTCTCAGTTCAAAGGCAAGGTGACCAGCTTGCGCAAGGTTGAGTGGGATTCATTTAAAGCGAACTTTTTTGTCATTGCCAATCCGGGTGTGCTCGATAGTTACCCCGCCAGCTACATTTCCAGTTTCCATTTGGCGCCCGGCAACGAAGCGGTGGTGACTGGCCTGGTGAAGCGCTTCCCGAATCTGTCCGTGATCGACCTTACCGCAATCATGAATCAGGTGCGTGTCATCACCGATCAGGTCGCCAACGCTGTCAGCTATGTCTTCATGTTCGCTCTTGCGGCAGGGTTGGTTGTGCTCTACGCGGCCATTGCCAGCACCCAGGACGAACGTGTATTCGATGCCGCCATCATGCGCACACTGGGAGCGAACCGAAAGCAGATGATTGTGGTGCAACTCGCTGAATTTTTAGCGATTGGTCTGCTGGCGGGCCTGATCGCCAGCTTAGGCGCGATGGTCTTGGCGGCAGTGCTGTCCGAGCGGGTGATAAATGTGCCGTACGCTATTAACTGGTGGATTCCGCTGATTGGCATCGTCGGCGGTGCGGTGGGCGTTGCGTTGGCCGGATTACTGGGTACACGCAAAGCGGTAGATTCGCCGCCGCTGGCGACGATTCGTGAGTTGGGGTGAAGACATAATTTTTTACCCGATTCAGGTTCTGATGATCAAACCTTGACCCGACGGCAGACTGGCGATCGCGACATTGCGTTTAGCGGCCCATGCGTCCATACCCACTTTCTGCGGATGGTATCCCACGTAAGCGTAATCGTCTAGCAGGATTACGGCTCCGCAGCATAGGCGATCCCACAGATATTCAATCGTATCCACTTCCGGTTGTGTGCAGTTCAGATCCAAATGTAAAAACGCAATTTTTTTGGAAGCAATTTGTGGCAAAGTATCGGGGATACTGCCCACCACAATTTTTTTGTTGTGCCATTCTGAAAAATTGTCTATCACGCCTTTCAAATTTTGGGTGTAAAAGCCGCTGTTCAAATCATTCTGGTTACGCTCGCGAATGCCGGCATCCAGCTCGCTGTGATTCAGATATTTCAGATCAATACCGGCAAACGTGTCCAGTAAATAAAATGTCCGCCCCGTTGTGTCCCAGTTGAGCCTGTGCATAATCGCAGAGCTTAAAAATCCGCGATTTACGCCGCACTCGACGAAGTCACCGTCCAGCTTAATAGCGGTGGCCGCTGCCCACAAGCCAATATGGACACGCCAGTACCACTGATAATTCGTACCTGTGGCCTTCACGCCGCGCTCATATGCAGACATAAACTGAGGATCCTCCATGAAGTCATGATTGTGAACAGATTTCAAACCATCAAAATCAAACACATCCTCGCCCATTTGAGCCTGCAATAACGTCGGCCTCGGTTTGTAAGTTCGCCCCTCGCGTTGACCGTAGCGCAAATAATGTGCTGACGGATCAAGGCCCGCCGCGGCCACGTCGGGATTCATCCGCAAATAACAATCTCGATCAAAATCTTCTGGCAGTTTAAAAATAGACATATTGGAATTCCGAATCTATTAATGGAATGGCCGCCGCGTAGGGGTCGTTCTTTGTTCTGTATTGTGATTAAGTCTATTCTTTGTCGACCTTCATTTGGAGGACGCGAACGGTCATGAATATATCAACAGACGCAACTGTTAGAGACTATAGCGGCCATCCCAATTATCGCACTGCGCGTAAATATGAGCTTGTAAAAGTCAATTTAAAAGCAGCATTAGTGAACCGCACCGGATTTTGTGGCGGCACCAACATTTGAGAGAAAGGTGCCATGAATAAGAAGCCAAGCTAGTTTTCTCCGGAAGTCCGGGAGCGCGCTGTGCGCTTGGTGCGCGGCGGGGTCAGCACCATTGTCGATCACCAT
>JAYVYF010000490.1:0-4387 GCA_043784585.1 Burkholderiales bacterium | reverse complement strand
AGCGCGCATGAATATTTCAAGAGTTATGGGTTGACCGCTGAAAAGTTATCGCGCGCCAAACCGGACGCGATTGTGATGCATCCGGGGCCGATGAATCGCGGGGTTGAGATTGAATCGGGGATTGCGGATGGCACGCAAAGCGTTATTTTGCCGCAAGTCACTTTTGGTATTGCAGTGCGAATGGCGGTGATGGCGATGGTGACGGGAAATTAGCATGAAAATCGAAATCAAAAATGCACGCCTGATAGATCCTGCCACCAACCGTAATGAAAATGCGACGTTGTATATCGACAATGGCTTGATTGCCGGTTCCGGCGCCACGCCACCATGGGGGCAGGATTTTGTAGCTGATAAGGTTATTGATGCATCGGGCAAAATTATCTGCCCCGGCTTAATAGATTTAAGCGCCCGTTTGCGCGAGCCCGGCTTTGAATATCGCGCCACCCTTGAAAGCGAAATGCGTGCTGCCGTAGCGGGCGGCATCACTTCACTGGTCTGCCCGCCGGATACCGATCCCGTGCTGGATGAACCCGGCTTGGTGGAAATGCTGACGCGTCGTGCGAAGATGGCTAACCAGGCTCGAGTGTACCCATTGGGCGCGCTCACGCTGGGTCTCAAAGGCAAGCAGCTGACCGAAATGATGGAACTGACCGAGGCAGGTTGCATCGGATTTTTCCAGGCCGATCAGCCGATTGTCGATACTCAGGTTTTATATCGTGCCATGCAATACGCAGCGACCCATCGCTATACCGTCTGGTTGCGCCCGCAAGATGCCTACCTCGCACGCGATGGCATTGCGCACGACGGCGAAGTCGCGTCGCGCTTGGGGCTGGCGAGCATACCGACCAGCGCCGAAACCGTCGCCATCTCCACCATTACCCTGCTCATGCGTGAGACGGGTGCCAGAGTCCACTTGGCGAGACTGTCGAGCGCGGCGGGTGTCGAGCTGGTGCGGCGCGCGAAAACAGAAAATTTGCCGCTCTCCTGCGACGTGGGCATTCATCATTTGCTGCTGACCGATCACGATATTGGTTACTTTGATTCTCAATATCGTTTCACGCCGCCCCTGCGCGGTCTGAGTGATCGTGACGCCTTATCGCGCGGCGCTATTGACGGCACCATTGACGCGATTTGCTCTGACCATACGCCAGTGGATGATGATGCCAAACATGTGCCGTTTGCAGAGGCAGCGCCCGGTGCAACAGCGCTTGAAACGCTGCTGTCGCTCACGCTTAAATGGGCGGAGCAGGCCAATGTGCCGCTGCCGAAAGCACTTAAAAAGATCACCTCCGACCCAGCCAAATTATTGGGTCTCCCGGCAGGCCGATTTGAAGTGGGCGCCCCTGCGGACATCTGCATTTTTAATCCGCAGGCATTTTGGGTGGTTACCGCGCAAACCTTAGTCAGCCAAGGCAAAAACACGCCCTATTTGGGACGTGAGTTGCAGGGCAAAGTCACACACACGCTGGTGAATGGGCGAATCGTACATCCTTCATAACACCGCTTACATGGCCGCTCATAAAGCGTTTTGAAACACCATTAAAAACGCCGCTCTTTTTAAACGGGCGGCGTTTTTTTCGCTAATTTTATAGCGTCAATTACAGGCGCACACTAATCCGGCGACGAAGTCTCACGCTCAAACTCTTCAGCCGTGATATGTCGAACATCCTTGCCCTTGACCAGATAGACCACGTATTCGGACATGTTCTTGGCGTGATCGCCGATCCGTTCGATCGCTTTGGCAATAAACAAAACATCAATCGCCGCTGAAATAGTGCGCGGGTCTTCCATCATGAAGGTGACTAGCTGCCGCAAAATAGCGCGGAATTGTTCATCAACAATTTGATCTTGTTTCACGACCTTGCCCGCCGCCGAAATATCCAGGCGTGCGAACGCATCAAGCGCAGTGTTGAGCATCTCAAGCGCCACGTCGCTTGCATAACGCAGTTCGGCAAAGCGTGTCGACAGTCGGCGATCCTGCGCGTGAATAAGTTTTGCCATGCGCGCAATTTTTTGCGCCTCATCACCAATGCGCTCCAAGTCTGTAATGGTTTTGACCACCGCCATGATCATGCGCAAATCGCCCGCCGCGGGCTGGCGCTTTGCGATGATGTGAACACAATCTTCGTCAATGCCGACTTCCAGCGCATTCACCAGATGGTCATCCGCAATCACCTTGTCAGCCATCGCCATATCGCCCAGCGCCAAACATTCCATCGCGCGCACAATTTGCTGCTCGACCAAGCCGCCCATTTGCAGGACGCGAGAGCGTACGCCCTCAAGTTCGGCATCAAATTTTTTCGAGATGTGTTCGTTGGCCATTTTACTTTTCAATAAAAGAAATTGTTAATTGAAGAATTCATGGAGTCTAGGCTCTTAGTATGACAAAAATGTGACGCACTCGTTGCGTGGGTCCTGGCAAATTCCTCAAAAACGAGCAACCGCTGCGAATTTCAACCGCTGCTACAATTTACGCACAATGGTCTCAACCCCTTCACTCCCGGCCAGCAGCAGCACATCCGCGCCCCGTCTTGCGAATAAGCCATTCGCCACCACACCTGCAATCTGATTGAGCACCGTTTCAAGTTCTGCCGGCTGCGCAATCGTCATGCCGCGCACATCCAGTATCCAATTTCCGTTGTCGGTCACAACCGGCTTGCCGTCCAGCAGCCGCCATTCAGGGTGCCCGCCCAGCTTCACCAATTCGCGCGCCACATAACTGCGCGCCATCGGGATAACCTCAACCGGCAGCGGGAATTTGCCCAGAACAGCGACCTTCTTCGATGCGTCGGCAATGCAAACAAACTTCTCGCTGGCGGCGGCGACAATTTTTTCGCGGGTCAATGCCGCGCCACCACCCTTGATCATGGCGAGATCGCGGGTGATTTCATCCGCGCCGTCGACATAGATCGACAAAGTACCCGTATCATTTAATTCCATGACCTCAAATCCACCGTCGCGCAGCAATTTACTGCTGGCCGCGGAGCTGGAGACCGCGGCCTTGATGGGCGCTTTGGTGCGAATTAATTCCGCGATGAAAAAGTTTACCGTTGAGCCAGTGCCCACACCAATGATGCTGTTGTCTTCAACGTAATTAAGTGCGAGCCTTGCGGCGGCTAGTTTGAGAGCGTTCTGATCCATGATTTCATCTATGCAGATTCGGCAAAAGTGTCAGTTGTGAGACCACATCCAAGCATAGCGAATTTCCTGCTAAATTGGTGAGCTATTTATACTGAACTGATCCTGTTAAAAAAAATGCAACAACGACAGCAAGAAAGAATAAAAGGACGCAAGTGAAAGAGGATTATCTCAAGCGTATTTTGACCGCTCGCGTGTATGACGTCGCCATCGAGTCGCCGCTGGACGTTGCGGTGGGCATTTCGCAGTCCGTCAGCAACTGCATTTTGCTCAAACGTGAAGATCTGCAGCCCGTATTTTCATTCAAGCTACGCGGTGCCTACAACAAAATGGCACACCTGACCGCGGCAGAACTCAAGCGTGGCGTGATTTGCGCGAGCGCGGGCAATCATGCGCAGGGCGTGGCGCTGGCTGCACAAAAACTCAACTGCAAAGCCACTATCGTGATGCCCGTTACCACTCCCAAAATCAAAGTGGACGCGGTCGCAAGACGCGGCGCGGCGGTGGTATTGCATGGCGACAGCTATCACGAGGCCAGCGGCTTTGCCAACCAACTGGCGATAACCAAAAATTTAATCTACGTCCATCCTTATGATGATCCGCTGGTTATCGCAGGCCAGGGCACCATTGGCATGGAAATTTTGCGTCAACATCAACACCCGATTGACGCGGTTTTTGTGCCGATAGGCGGCGGCGGTTTGATTGCCGGTATTGCGGCCTACATCAAAGCGTTGTCGCCGAAAACGAAAATCATCGGTGTGCAACCAGTCGACGCAAACGCGATGTATCAATCACTGAAAGCCAATAAACGCGTGACCTTGTCGCATGTAAATTTATTTGCAGATGGCGTGGCCGTGAAGCAGGTCGGCAAAGAAACATTTCGCATGGCCAAAGAATTGGTCGATGAAATCGTCTTGGTATCGACCGATGAAATTTGTGCAGCGATCAAGGACATTTATCAGGATACGCGTTCTGTGATGGAACCATCGGGGGGTTTGGCATTGGCGGGCATCAGACACTATATCGCTCGTGAAAAAGTAAAAGATAAAACATTCGTGGCGATCTGTTGTGGCGCGAACATGAATTTTGACCGGCTGCGATTTGTCGCTGAGCGCGCGCAGGTCGGCGAGCATCACGAGGCATTGCTCGCGGTTACCGTGCCCGAAACGCGCGGCAGCTTCCGCCGTTTTTGCGAGCTGATCGGGCCGCGCAACGTGACTGAATTCAATTACCGTATTGCGGACGCTAA
>JAYVYF010000489.1:0-1833 GCA_043784585.1 Burkholderiales bacterium | reverse complement strand
TTCTCCCGCACAATATCGACGCGAGTGGATAAAAGGCCGCTGGTTTGGGCGATACGCTCTGACAAATCGCGCAAACGCTGTGAAACTGTTGCACTCGTTGCGACCGCAGGTGCTAACCGACGGGTCATGAATTCGTTGATCGTCTGCATGCCGGGTAATCGCCGTTCGCGCAGCTCGCCAATCCGCGTAATCACCAATTCGTAATATGCACGGCTGGCACCAAAACGAAATTGACTGAACGCGAGCGCACTCTCCACTTCGGCAGCAAGCTTTATCAGATCCGATAATTGAGCTTCGTCACTGCCGGAACCACTTGCAATGGCATCGGTAACGGTCGATAGCGCCCGCTCTATCGTCAGCGCCTGTGGCGCCTGTTTGCGGGCAATGGGCAGCGCTAATAACGCCAGCATTCGGTAGGCTTCTATCTCGAACAAGCGCTGCACCATCCGACCCGCTTGCCCCGGCGATAAATTTCGATTGATCAAGACGAATCGAGAATAGCCGTCTTTATGAATTTTGAAATCGGTGTAGGCCACACCAACGCCCTCACCAATATCTCCACCGACAGGTGTGTTGCCAGCAAACGCAGTATCAAGCTCGGCCTCTGATAGTGGGCCACCGCCAGAAATGAGTTCTGCATGAGCCGCGACGACCCGCAGACCAGGTACACCTTCAAGCCAGCCATCCGGAAGAAACCCCGAGGCCGGTTCGCTGAAAGGCGTCGGGCTCAGATTAGGGATAAAAAAAGTGTAGCCAGAGAATTCGCTGTGACGTTCCCATTTCAGCAAAACCTGGCCCACTTTCGCGTTGAAGTGGGTAGCGCCTTCAACCGGCGGTGAAACCGCAAATCGCTCACACAATGCGACCAGATGCACCAACTCGTAAGGGCGATCTTCCGGCGCAATCAGCACCGCAACATAGCTCGCACGCATAGGTGTTTCCAGCTCGACAGATGGGCGCGCGTGGACCTCGGCGGCTAGTGCAAATCGGTCAGGATGATCGGTGAGTTGTTGGGCCATTTTGATTTGTCGATTGGCTTTATATTTTTAATGGCAAAGCTTAGAAGCCGGGCCCGCTGAGGTGAGGGAGAGCGTGGAAATAGTTAATGCAATTACAGCGACGAAAACACCGCTTTTGGCGGTCTGAAGTTAGCTGTAATTAAAACGGCGCATTCATCTGCACAATCGCCCAATTCAACCCGGATGCAAATGTGACCCAAAGCAGATAAGGTAAAAGCAGCAAGCCTGCCGCTTTTGATAACGGATATAAAAACCAGATCAGCGCTGCAATGGATAACCATAAAAATCCAACCTCCATCAGCGCCCAATCCGGATGAAGAAGCTTGAAAAACAGCAGGCTCCACAGCGAATTGCATACGAAATTTATGGCGAACAATCCGATCACCAGCTGGCGGTTGCGTTGCCGATCAGCACTCATGTCAGCACCGCGCCACGCCAGCAAGCCGGCGATTGCGGCACATGCAAATATTGTCGTCCATGCCGGGCCAAATAGCCAATCGGGCGGTTTCCAGGTCGGCTGTTTGAGCGCGTAGTACCACGGTCCCAGTTCGGTCAAAAGCCCACCTACTGCTGATGCCGCAAGCGCCACTGCGACCGCCACAAAAATCGGCATGCCTGAGCGGCTAGGAACTGGCTTTGCCGCAAAAAAACTCAAGCCCTGCCCCAATAGGTTTTTCGCCCGTCAAACTCGCATCTACAGGCTATCATGAGGGTTTGATGAGACCCGTGAGATGGGCAAGGTCTTTAAAGAAGATACGGATGTGCGCCATCGGTTTTGCGCGCACCAGTTTTTTGTACATGTAGGCTTGCCAGG
>JAYVYF010000488.1:0-4461 GCA_043784585.1 Burkholderiales bacterium | reverse complement strand
CGGCATGGACGCAGACCGGATGGGCCCCAATCGATTCGTTGCCTATTTGTGGCCGTATGTGCTCATTCTTTTTCCCAATGTGCTGTTGATTGGCGGCGTGTTTTTTATGATTGCCACGCTCACGAGGAAGATGCTGCCGGTTTATGTCGGCAGCATCTTATTGTTACTGGGATATTTGATCGCATTGCAGCTCGTCCGCGATATCGATAACAAAGTTTTCGCGTCAATGCTCGATCCGTTTGGCACCATCGCAATCGGCCAGGTAACCGAATACTGGACGGTCGCCGAACGTAACGTCAAGCTGATCCCGCTGGAGGGCGTCTTTTTATGGAATCGCATGCTCTGGTTGGGTGTGGCAATCGTTGCAATCATGCTCTGTTTTTGGCGGTTTAGTTTTGCCCAATTTGCCGCCGAAAGCGTGTCGCGCAAAACTCCCAATCCAATCGCGACAGAAGCGACCGCAGAGCCGGGGCTCAACCCCGCTCCGGGTAATGACCAAAATCAGCCTGTAAATTCACGGTTGGTGATTAGCCCCGACGAACCACGTGGTTTCGTCATGTTGCCGCGAATGGTGTGGCTTAATTTTACCGAGGCCATAAAAAGTGTTTATTTTGGGGTGCTGGTGTTTGCGGGCGGGCTATTCATGATTCTGGCCGGCACCGCGATCGGCAAAATTTATGGCACTGCCACTTGGCCTGTGACCTACCAAGTGGTGGAGATTGTCACTGGCGGGTTTGGGCTTTTCATGCTCATTATCATTACCCTTTACGCGGGCGAGATGGTCTGGCGGGAACGCGACCAGCGCATAGACCAGATCGTTGATGCCATGCCTGCTCCGACGTGGCTGCCGATCACCGCCAAGCTGTTGGCGCTGATGCTGGTGCCTCTTTTGCTGCAGGTTTTTTTATTTGCCTGCGGTGTCGGTATGCAGGTGTTTAAAGGCTATTACAACTTTGAATTTGGCGTGTATTTAAAGAGTTTGTTTGGTTACAACTTGATAGGGTTATGGCTAATTTGCGTGCTGGCTGTCGCCGTCCACAGCCTGGTGAACAATAAATACATTGGTCATTTTGTGATGATTGCCTACTATTTTTCGATCAGCTTTTCAGGACTGCTTGGGTTTGAACATAACCTTTACAAATACGGCTCGGCCCCGAGTGAACGCTATTCCGATATGAATGGCTTCGGCCAGTATGTGTTTCGAGAGGGCATATTCACGCTTTATTGGGCGGCGGCGGCGGCGCTGCTGGTGATTGCGGCGTATTTGTTCTGGAGCCGAGGCACTGCAACCAGCTGGCGCGAGCGGGTTGCCATCGCGCGGGCCCGGTTCAGCGAACGCGTCTGGAAAGCAACGGCAATATCCACGTTGTTGTTCGTGGGCTTGGGCGGATATATTTTTTACAACACCAACATTCTGAACGTGTATCAAACCAGCTCGGAGCGCGAACGACAACAGGCCAATTACGAAAAGCAATACAAGGCTACACGCCTGGAACCGCAGCCAAAAGTGGTGGCGGTGAACGTAAACGTCGCGCTATTTCCGAGCACACAGCGCGCGCGGATGAGTGGTAGCTATCTGCTTGAGAATAAAAATAATGTGCCTGTTGAGAATGTACGGCTCACCTTCATGGCGGCGCGGCAGCTCCAATATGACCAGCTGGAATTCGATCAGCCAACCGAGCTGGCGAGCAATAACGAAGTGATGGGCTTGCGCAATTACAAACTCAAAACGCCGCTTGCGCCGGGCGGCAAGCTTTCATTGAATTTTGATCTCAGTTTGCCGACCCGCGGTTTTTTAAACAGCGGTGCCAATACCAGCGTCGTGAACAACGGTACATTCATTAATGGACGCCAGATTTTGCCTTTCATTGGTTATCAGGACACCGCTGAACTTGTGCAGGACAAAGATCGCAAAAAGTACGGTCTAAACCCCAAAGAACGGATGCTTGATCGCGACGATCCCGAGGGCCTGAAAGTAAATTATCTGACCAACTATTCAGATTGGATTGATTTCGAAGCGACTGTCAGCACCGAGGAAGATCAAATTGCCATCGCGCCCGGATACTTGCAGCGCGAATGGACGGAGGGTGGCCGTCGCTATTTTAATTTCAAAATGGATGCGCCGGTGCTTAATTTCTTCGCGTTCCAATCCGCCCGCTACGACGTGAAAAAAGACGTGTGGAAGGGCCCCGATGGCGATGTTTCGATTGAGATTTATTACCATCCCGGACATAACTTCAACCTAGACAGCATGATTGCGTCCGCAAAGGCCTCGCTGGATTACTACAGCAAAGCGTTTGGGCCGTATCAGCACCGGCAATTCCGGATTATCGAATTTCCACGCTATCAGGAGTTTGCGCAGGCCTTTGCCAACACTATTCCGTATTCAGAGGGGCTTGGGTTTATTGCGCGGGTCGATCCAAGCGATGAGAAGGATATCGATTATCCCTACTACATTACTGCCCACGAGGCGGCGCACCAATGGTGGGCGCATCAGGTGATGGGCGGCAACGTTCAAGGAGCCACGATGCTGTCGGAATCACTCGCGCAATACTCGGCGTTAATGGTGATGAAACGCAAATTTGGTGAAGCCAAAATGCAAAAATTTTTAGCTTATGAGCTCGATGGCTATCTCAAGGGCAGGGCGTTCGAGCAGAAAAAAGAAGTGCCGCTGGGGCGGGTCGAAAATCAGCAATACATCCACTATCAGAAGGCTAGCTTGGTGATGTACGCACTGCAAGACTACATCGGTGAAGACAACCTTAACCGCGCCATCAAGGCGTTCCGCGATGAAACCGCCTACAGAGGCCCGCCCTATCCTAATGCCAATATGCTGATCAAGCGCATTCGGGAGGTGACGCCACCACACTTGCAGTACGTGATTGATGATTTATTTGAATCCATCATTGTCTATGACAACCGCGCGACTAAAGCGACCTATAAGCAACTGCCGAACGGGAAATTTGAGGTGACGGTGGCAGTCATGGCAAAAAAACGCAAATCTGATGAACTCGGTAAAGAAACTGATGTTCTGCTAAACGATTGGATTGATATCGGCGTGCTGGACGAAAAAGGGGTGCCGCTGTTTATCGAGAAACGCAAAATCGAAAAAGAAGAAACGGTGTTTGTTCTAACCGTCGATAAAAAACCAGCCAAAGCGGGCATTGATCCGCTGAATAAATTGATTGATCGACGGCCAAAAGACAATGTGATTGCGGTGGAGAAGGCTTGATGGTGTTTTGCTACGTGACAAAGGTCGCTGGGCTAGGCCAAGCTACGCTTGCCGTTCCAAGCACAAATGCCGTGAACGGCGCGCTAGTGTTGGTGTCTGTTAAATTTTATCTGTAAAAATATTGTTGGGTGAGAACGGCCTCGCGCCATCGATCAAATACCAGGGATTGATCACAACGAGTTGTCAGGTCATGACGGAAAAATGAAAAAAGCTATCTTTTTGGATTTGGGCGGCGTGTTGGTTGAAATCGCAGGCGAGCGTGAAATGCTGAAATTGTTCGGTAGCAATTTTTCACGTGAAGCGCTGTGGGCACGATGGATTGCGTCACCATCCGTGCGCGCACATGAACGCGGGCAAATTTCAATCGAAGAGTTTGCCGCCTCGCTCGTTGACGAATATAAGCTTTCCATTTGTGCGAATGACTTTATCGCGAGCTTTCATGGTTGGATCGTCGGTCCATTTTCTGGCGCACACCAGCTCCTCATTGATATTAAGGCGCACGCGACCATCGCGCTGCTAACCAACACCTGTGCTGCGCATTGGCCGCAGATTGAGGCCACTGGTGTGCCCGACCATTTCAAACACATTTTTGCGTCACATCAAATAGGCAAGCTAAAGCCCGATCTCGAATACTTCCTTCATGCGCTTGATGTGGTTGGCATCAATGCCGACGAGGCGATCTTTTTTGATGACAATGAAATTAATTGTGTTGGCGCGAAAAAGGCGAACATCGACGCGTTTGTTGCACGCAACCCTGCTGAGGTTCGTCACAAGCTTATCGAGCTAAACATAATGTCCAAGTAAAAATGGAGCAAAAGCCATCATGCACAACTTCGCAAATAAAGTAACGCTTATCACCGGCGGCACCGAAGGCATCGGCCTTGCCGCAGCACGCCAGTTTGCACAAGCCAATGCGAAGGCATTTGTTGTCAGTCGCAATTTCGAGAAGGGTGTGGCAGCATTGCACGCATTAAAGAACATGAGACGAGAAAAAGCTCGTGGCTGATTTTCGTTCAATCTAGCCACACTAACGCGCTACAACCATTCACCCGAATACCTGCTTTTCCGGTACACTTCCGCGCGCCATCTAAAGGGAACAAAATTCCCTACAGATTACGCCGCTCGCGTGCTTCATAATGAAATCACGCTAACGCCCAAATGGGCCCCAAAACACGATTTTGAGGAGTTCCGAATGTCTGCCGTATTGTCGCAATCTCTACTTCCCGCAT
>JAYVYF010000487.1:0-9035 GCA_043784585.1 Burkholderiales bacterium | reverse complement strand
AATTGGCGTGACGCAAGTGACGCACAAAAATCATCGTTGACGGAACAATTTCGCACGCTATTATTGCGGACTTATTCATCCACGCTGTCGCAGTATCGTAATCAGACGATTGACGTAAAGCCATTGAAAACGGCTGCTGCCGATACAGAAGTTGTCGTTAAAACGGCGGTTATTCAGCCGGGCGGCCAGCCGATTCCAATTGATTACAGCATGGAGAAAACGCCCACCGGTTGGAAAGTTTTTGATGTGCTGATTGATGGCGTATCGCTGGTTACCAATTACCGCAGCTCGTTCAATACCGAAATCAAGGCCAGCGGTATTGATGGTCTGATTAAATCTTTGACGGATCGTAACGCGAAGAATGCCAGCAAAAAATAAACAACCGCTAGTAGTATCCGACCACTCCAGTACGGTGGTCGGCGAAACGCTCATGTTGGATGGGGCCTTGAACCTCTCCAACATGCCGCGTCTGCTCGCGGAGACCGCCGCATACGTAGCCCAGCCGACACTGCCCGCTGCGCTGGTGATTGATTTCGCCGCAGTGACCGACGTTGACTCGTCCGGAGTGGCCTTGCTGCTTCACTGGCGACGCGAAGCGGAGAGACTCCGCAAACCGCTTCGGTATGTTCATCTACCGCCTAACTTGGCCTCGCTGGCCGAGTTGTATAGCGTTGATGAAATGATTCACTGCCCGATACAAAAACAAACAGTGGACGTGGCCAACACGTAAAGCAAGTAGCTTAGTAAAGCTGCAAGAGGGACAAAGGTGGCGAAAAGAGGCGCGACATGCCGCTACATTACGCTACAGGGCAAAACAAACACCACAAGTACAATCACAAGAACTAGCGACACAATCAGAGGTCGGTATCACTGATGAATAATGCATTACGAGTCGCTTGCATATGATTTGCGCAAACGCTGAACATCGACTCTATAAAATACCCAAAATCTGCGGATCCAAAAAATAACGCAGATAACGCTGTCAGCGGACGGCACACACCACCAACACAGATCAAGCAACCCAAGCTCCAGCCATGACAATCGCCATTGATGTTCACGGCGTAGAAAAACGCTACGCCTCTTTTACCGCCCTTGCGGGTGTATCGCTGCGCGTGGAAGAGGGCGAATTTTTCGCGCTACTCGGGCCGAATGGGGCGGGTAAAACCACGCTTATTTCCTGTCTCGCGGGCCTGACCCGCGCTAACGCAGGCAGTCTGCAAGTGATGGGCCACGATGTCGTGACCGATTATCAGGCGGCACGTTTGGCGCTTGGCATTGTTCCGCAGGAGATCGTATTCGACCCATTTTTCTCGGTTCGCGAGACGCTGCGATTTCAGGCGGGCTATTTCGGTATTGCTCGCACTGCGGCTCTGGATGCTTGGATAGATGAACTGCTCGCCAAACTCTCGCTCACCGATAAGGCCGACCAAAATATGCGTCAGCTTTCAGGCGGTATGAAGCGCCGGGTGCTGGTTGCACAGGCGCTGGTGCACCGCCCGCCGGTGATCGTGCTGGATGAGCCGACGGCAGGCGTTGATGTGGAGCTGCGCCAGAATTTGTGGAGTTTTATTCGTGAATTAAACGCACAGGGACACACTATCTTGCTGACCACGCATTATTTGGAAGAGGCGCAACAGCTCTGCTCACGGATCGCGATGATGAAGCAAGGCCGGATTGTGGCTCTGGATACGACCGAGCATCTGCTCAATGCATTTTCAGAGCGCGTGCTGCGGGTAAAATTGGAAAGCGATTTGCCGGGTGCGCTGGTGCCGCTAAGGTCAAAGCAGCAGGGTGCATGGCATCAATTCGAGATTCACGATTACAGCGAGGTCGAATCGCTGCTAGCGCGCCTGCGCGAAGCTAGGGCGGTGATTTCAAATCTTGAAGTGACCGAGCCGGAGCTGGAAGCCGTGTTTGTCAAAATCATGCACCAGGATCAAAGTCAGGATCAAGGTGCGATAACGTGATCGGCTTTCAGACGCTGCTGCGCAAAGAGATTCTCAGGTTTTGGAAAGTCGCGTTCCAGACCGTTGCCGCACCCGTGCTCACCTCGCTGTTGTATCTGCTTATTTTTGCACACGTCATGTCCGGCTCGAATGCCGCCTTTCCCGGGGTGACCTACGAGCAATTTTTGATTCCGGGTTTGGCGATGATGACCATACTGCAAAACTCGTTTGCCAATACATCATCCTCGCTGATCCAATCCAAAATCACCGGCAATATCCTGTTTATCCTGCTGCCGCCGTTATCGCACTGGAATTTTTATTTCGCGTATGTCATCGCCGCGACTGTGCGTGGTCTCGCGGTTGGGCTGGGGGTGTTTCTGGTGGGATTTTTTATGACGCACATCCCCGTTCACAACGTCGCCTGGGTATTGGCGTTCGCATTTCTGGGCAGCGCCATGCTGGCCGCACTCGGTATTATTGCGGGATTGTGGGCGGATAAGTTTGATCAAATTGCGGCCTTTCAGAATTTCATCATCATGCCGCTGACGTTCTTGTCTGGTGTCTTTTACTCGATCAAATCATTGCCCAGTTTTTGGCAAATACTATCGCATTTAAACCCGTTTTTCTACATGATCGACGGATTCCGTTACGGCTTTTTTGGCACGTCGGATGTGCCGATCTGGCTGTCGTTTTCAGTTGCACTTGGCGCATTTGCAGTCCTCTCGGCGGGCGCGGTAGGGCTGTTAAAATCAGGCTACAAGTTACGTCAGTGATGTAAAGCCAATAACTATCGAGAATATTATGGTTACTCCCGAACAAATTGAAGGTTATTTAACCGCGAAGCTGGATTGCGACCATTTGGCCATTGATGGCGATGGCGCACACTTTCAAGCCGTTATTGTCAGCAACGCATTTGAAGGTAAATCGCGCGTTCAGCGTCACCAAGTAGTGTACAACGCACTGGGTGACCGGATGCGCGAAGAAATCCATGCGCTATCCATGCAAACCTTGACGCCTGCCGAGTACCAGGCCCAGCAAGCGCGTTCTCCCCAATAGCCATAGCGACCGCTAGCGACCCACAGCGCATGATTACGATCGCCTTATCCAAGGGTCGAATTTTTGACGATACGCTACCACTATTGAGCGCGGCCGGCATCACCCCGCTAGACGACCCTGAAAAATCGCGCAAGCTTATTCTCGACACCAATCGTGCGGATGTAAAGCTGGTGATCGTCAGGGCCTCTGATGTGCCGACCTATGTGCAATACGGCGCGGCCGATTTAGGTGTAGCGGGCAAAGACGTGTTGCTGGAATCGGATTGCATGGGTTTGTATCAGCCACTAGACCTGCAAATCGGCAAATGCCGGATGATGGTTGCTGTTAGGGAGGGCTTCGACTACGCGGCGGTGATGAAAAGCGGTGCGCGGCTGGACGTGGCCACAAAATATGTACAAATCGCTCGTGAACATTTTGCCCAAAAAGGTATGCACGTCAATTTGATCAAGCTCTATGGCTCGATGGAATTAGCGCCCCTGACCGGTTTGGCTGAGGCGATCGTCGACGTGGTTTCTACCGGCAACACCTTAAAAGCCAATAAATTAATTGCCGTTGAGGAAATTATGCCGATTTCAAGTCGTCTGATTGTCAATCGGGCGGCTTTGAAGTTAAAGCGTGACCAGATTCAGCCGATGATCGAAGCGTTTGAAAAAGCTATCTCCTAAATTTAAAACTCCTGCATAGGCGGGCGTTTTCGGGCATAAATAGCTCGAAACAGCCGCCAGTGCTGGCGAAACGATTAATTCCGCCATGCTTACGATTCAAAAATTACGGACAACCGACTCCCACTTTGAGGCTGACCTCAGTAAACTTCTTGCCTTCGAATCGGCGCAGGATCCGAAAGTGGAATCCATTGCGCGCGACATTTTGGCGCGCGTCAAAACCGAAGGCGATGCTGCCTTACTGGACACCACCGCGCGCTTTGACCGCTGGACACCCGCGTCAGCCGCCGCACTGGAAATCAGCCAGGATGATCTGAAGTCGGCGCTGGCCACCCTGCCCGCCGAGGTTCGAGCCGCGCTCGCCACCGCGGCGGCGCGTATCCGCACTTACCACGAGCATCAGCTACAGTCCTCATGGCAATACACCGAGGCCGACGGCACCGTGCTGGGCCAACAAATCACCGCGCTGGACCGTGCTGGGCTCTATGTACCCGGCGGCAAGGCCGCCTATCCCAGTTCGGTATTGATGAACGCTGTGGCGGCCAAAGTGGCGGGTGTCGGCGAACTCATTATGGTCACGCCCACCCCGGATGGCGTGGTTAATCAAACCGTGTTGGCGGCGGCGGCGCTGGCAGGTGTAGACAGGGTATTTCGCGTCGGCGGCGCGCAGGCAATTGGCGCGCTGGCTTTTGGTACGGCGACCGTGCCGCGGGTCGATAAAATTGTCGGGCCGGGTAATGCGTTCGTGGCCGCAGCCAAACGATTCGTATTCGGTCAGGTGGGCATTGACATGGTGGCAGGGCCTTCGGAAATTCTGGTCATTGCTGATGGCAGCACCAATTGCGATTGGGTGGCGATGGATCTATTTTCGCAGGCTGAACACGACGAGATTGCGCAATCCATTTTGCTGTGCCCTGACGCCGCCTACATTGACAGGGTCGCGGCCAGTATGGAAAAGCTGCTCGCCACTATGCCGCGCGCCGACATTATTCGTGCTTCGCTGTCGAATCGTGGCGCGCTCATTCAGGTTCGCGATCTCGATGAGGCTTGCGACATTGCCAATCGCGTCGCGCCTGAACATCTGGAACTGTCGGTCGCTCATCCCGAATCTTTACGCTCCAAAATTCGCCACGCAGGGGCCATTTTTATGGGTCAATTTTCGTCCGAATCGCTGGGGGACTATTGCGCCGGGCCGAATCACGTTTTGCCGACCTCGCGGACCGCACGATTCTCTTCGCCGCTCGGCGTTTATGATTTTCAAAAGCGCTCATCCATCGTTCATGTCTCGCGCGAAGGTGCACAAACACTGGGTCGCGTTGCTGCCACGCTGGCGCGCGCGGAAGGGCTGGAAGCGCATGCGCAATCCGCAGACCTCAGGCTTAGATAAATTCAGGTTGTCGTCACCCATGAAACCCAGCGATATTATTCGCGCCGAAATTACCGCGTTATCCGCCTATCAGGTGCAGCACAGCGCGGGGCTGATTAAACTTGACGCGATGGAAAACCCTTATAGTTTTCCATCAAGCCTCCAGGATGCCCTATTGGCGCGGCTTTCCACGGCATCACTCAACCGCTATCCAAGCGCCGATGCGCCGGAATTGAAAGCTGCCATTCGTCGCGCCATGAATATTCCAAAGGAGCTGGATATTCTGCTCGGCAATGGCTCGGACGAAATTATTCAAATCATTGCGATGGCGTTGGCCAAGCCGGGTGCCGCGTTGCTATCCGTCGAGCCGGCATTTGTGATGTTCAAAATGATCGCAATATTTTGCGGCATGAAATATGTTGGCGTACCGCTCACCGCCGATTTTGAAATCGATGTTGAGGCGATGTTGGCCGCGATTCAACGTGACCAACCGGTCGTAACCTTTATCGCGTATCCGAATAATCCAACCGGCAATTTATTCAGCCGCGACGCGATTGCTCGGATCATCAGCACCTGCGAAAAACACCATGGCCTGGTGGTAGTGGATGAAGCTTATTTCGCGTTTTCGAGCGAGTCGCTTTTGCATGAAGTGCGGCACTATCCCAATGTCGTATTGATGCGGACCGTGTCCAAGTTGGGACTGGCTGGCGCACGTTTGGGCGTGCTCATCGGCGACCGCCGCTGGCTGCAGGAATTCAATAAATTGCGGCTGCCGTACAACATCAACATCCTCACGCAAACCGCAGTGACGTTTGCGATGGAACATTACACGGCGTTACTGGATCAGGCCCGATTAATCACCGATGAGCGCGCGCGTCTGGCCGCGGCATTGAGCGCGATACCAGGCATCCATGTCTTCCCGTCGCAAGCCAATTTCTTGCTGATTCGCGTCGCTGACGCGGCCCGCGTTTTTTCCACCTTCGTCTCGCGTAAAATCTTGGTGAAGAATCCCAGCCAATCGCATGCATTGTTGTCGAATACGCTCAGGCTTACCATCGGCTCGCCTGACGAAAACGACGCGATGATTTCTGCTTTACAAGCTACTCCCGGAATTTAAAGATATGAGAACCGCCGATATCACTCGCAATACCAAAGAAACCGAAATCCGCGCCATCGTTAATCTGGATGGCAAAGGCGTTTCCAAACTTGATTCGGGCATCCCGTTTCTGGATCACATGATTGATCAGATTGCGCGCCACGGCATGATCGACATCGAGTTGAAAGCCACCGGCGATTTGCATATCGACGCGCATCACACGGTTGAAGATGTAGGCATTACGCTGGGTCAGGCGATTGCGCAAGCAGTCGGTAACAAAATGGGCGTGGTGCGCTATGGTCATGCCTATGTACCGCTGGACGAGGCGCTATCGCGGGTGGTGATTGATCTGTCGGGGCGTCCGGGGTTGAGTTTTAACGTCAATTTCACACGCGCTCGCGTCGGTGAATTTGATGTCGATCTATTTATTGAATTCTTTCAGGGCTTTGTGAATCATGCCCTGGCCACTGTGCATATCGACAATATTCGCGGTGTCAATTCGCATCATCAAGCCGAGACCATTTTCAAGGCGTTCGGCCGTGCGCTGAGGATGGCCTGCGAGCTCGATCCGCGCGCCGTCGGGATACTGCCTTCGACCAAGGGCTCACTTTAAAGTCAGTTAATTTTTTTAAAGCCATATTAAAAAACGCCACATTGAAAAATGCCACATTAAAACGCCAGTGCTGGCAGGCGTTTCAGAGTAATTGTTGCCATAAAAGCCCGTCTCTATTGGGGTTTAAGTCCGGCTGTTATTCAACTGCCACACCAACACGCTCATGAAAAAACTCGTCGTCGTTGATTACGGAATGGGCAATCTGCGTTCGGTGGCGAAGGCGCTTGAATTCGTGGTGCGCGAGCGCGGACTGGTGTTCGAGGTGTCCATTTCTGGCTCGCCGCAAGCGGTGCGCGAGGCGGACCGGGTGATTTTTCCCGGCCAGGGTGCGATGCCTGATTGCATGCGCTATTTGCGCGAAAGCGGTCTTGAAGACGCCGTGCGCGCCAGCGCGCAAACAAAACCGTTTTTCGGGGTATGTGTTGGCATGCAGATGTTGTTTGATATTTCAGCCGAAGGCGACACGCCCGGCCTCGGCATTTTTGCGGGCAAGGTGGCGAAATTTCAACCCTTGGATCGAACCCTGAAAGTGCCCCACATGGGCTGGAATGAAGTGGTGCAAACGCGGATGCATCCCGTATTCAGCGGTATCGCCAATGCAGAGCGCTTTTATTTCGTGCATAGTTACTTTTGTGCGCCGGCGGATGAGGGTGCGAATGATCAAAAAATAACCACGGCGATCACAAATTACGGCGGTGAGTTTACGGCGGCAATCGGGCGTGATAATATTTTTGGTTCACAGTTTCATCCTGAAAAAAGTCACCATGCCGGTTTGAAGTTGTATGAAAATTTTCTCCACTGGAATCCGTAATTAATTTTATTTTTTATCTTCCAACGCGACTTCCCCAAATCACCCATTCAAGCCCCACATGTTAATCATTCCGGCAATTGACATCAAAGACGGCCAGTGTGTCCGCCTCGAAAAAGGTGAAATGGCATCCGCCACCGTGTTCTCGAATAACGCAGGAGAGACCGCGCGTAAATGGCGGGATCTGGGGGCCAAGCGATTGCATGTGGTCGACCTTAACGGCGCCTTCGCAGGCAAGCCGAAAAACGAGAAAGTGGTGAAAGAAATTATTGCGGCGGTGGGCGAGGATGTACCGATTCAGTTGGGTGGCGGGATTCGTGATCTCGACACTATCGAGCGCTATCTGGATGATGGTGTCAGCTACATTGTGATTGGCACGGCAGCGGTCAAAATTTCCGGCTTTCTGCATGAAGCCTGCGATGCCTTTCCGGGCCACATCATCGTGGCACTCGATGCCAAGGAAGGTAAAGTCGCCACCGATGGTTGGTCAAAATTGACCGGACATGATGTGATTGATCTGGCGGTACGTTTTCAGGATTACGGTGTCGAAGCAGTGATCTATACCGACATTGGTCGTGACGGCATGATGACCGGCGTGAATATCGAGGCGACCGTAAAGCTCGCGCAGGCGCTCACCATCCCCGTGATTGCCAGCGGCGGCTTGAATGATATGGAAGACGTGAAACGGCTCATGGCCGTAGAAGATGAGGGCATCATGGGGGCGATTACGGGCCGCGCCATTTACGAGGGAAAACTTGATTTCGCCAAAGCGTGCGAAATCGCCCATGCCAGCGAAAAATAGTGGCGTTTTGACAGTACTTCGTACATTTAATAGCAAAACGCCACCATTGGACGTTCTGTTCGAGCATAAATGCCTCAATCGCCGCGCCAGTCAATGACTTTAATATGGTAGTTCCCCATGCTAGCTAAGCGCATCATTCCTTGCCTTGACGTTAACGCAGGCCGCGTGGTCAAGGGCGTTAATTTCCTGAATCTGCGCGATGCGGGCGATCCGGTTGAAATTGCGAGAAAATATAATGACGAGGGTGCGGACGAAATTACTTTTCTCGATATCACCGCCAGCTCCGATCAGCGCGACCTGATTCTGGACATTATCGAGCGTGTTGCGGAGCAGGTATTTATTCCACTCACTATTGGCGGCGGGGTGCGCGAGGTCGGTGATGTGCGCCGCCTGCTCAATGCCGGCGCGGACAAAATCAGCATCAATACGTCTGCGGTGACCAACCCCCAACTCGTTAAGGAAGCGGCTGATAAATTTGGCTCGCAGGCGATCGTAGTGGCGATTGATGCACGCAAACGAGCGTCTGGCGATGGCTGGGAAGTCTTCACCCATGGCGGTCGCACGGCCACCGGACTCGATGCGGTCGAATGGGCAAAGCGCATGAATGCGCTCGGGGCCGGCGAAATTCTACTCACCAGTATGGATCGCGACGGCACCAGATCGGGCTTTGATTTGGCACTGACGCG
>JAYVYF010000486.1:0-7267 GCA_043784585.1 Burkholderiales bacterium | reverse complement strand
CTGCGAGGCCTAAAAGCGAAGAGCGGACAACTTGAAGATGTTATTCAAACGATGGCCGAAGTTACCGCATGGGCTCACCTCCGAGGTGCTGCGCGGTTTGGCGCCGATAACGTGGAGGCGTTATCGACATTTGCGATTGAAGCCCCCTGGAAAGACCCATTGCTGGCACATGCGCAGCGATCTGCGAATCTAGTAGCGGCACAATGGCAAGCCTACGTTGTTGATTTCGATAACGGTGCAGTACCAAATCAGCCGCAAAACAAATTGCCGAACGTTAAAGCGCGGAAGGTCAAACGCAGCGAATAGCGCGGCACGGATGACCCGCCACTTGAGAAAAGCGTTTAAGCCAGCATCCGGTCAAAATTGACGTGTGCGCGTCGCCCCAAACCGCGCAAGTCACAACGAGCCACGGCAAACATTTAACCCCACTTCGTCCCCAGCTTCTATAATCCGAGAATGAGCATCCGTAATCATTTCATTGTGCGCAACATCCATGCACGTCCGCGGCTGGCAGTGTCGGCATTAATTGGTATCGCCGTCGCCATTTTCCTACCCACCAGTTTGGCGTTGCATCAGGTCACTCGCCTGATAATTGGCTGGAACGCGGGGGCATGTCTCTACATCGTGCTTGCGGGCATTATGATGGTGCGATCCACACGAGAGAAAATGCAGGGGCGCGCGCGCGCTCAAGACGATGGGCAAATAGTTATTCTCATCATTGTCATCTTCGCCGCCGTCGCCAGTCTGAGCGCCATCATTGCCGAACTTGCAGTTGCGAAAGACTTGAAAGGAACGTTACGCTATGCACATGTGGCGCTTGCCGTAATTACAATACTGTCATCTTGGACGTTCACCCATATGATGTTTGCGATGCATTACGCGCATGATTACTACATTGCCATTTCGGAGAAACAAGCAGGCGGCTTACTTTTCCCGTCTGAAAATAATCCGGAATATGGTGATTTTCTCTATTTCTCTTTCATTATCGGCACCTCGGGCCAAACAGCTGATGTCTCGTTCTCCTCAAAACCCATGCGCCGCATCGGGCTGATTCACTGCGTTCTCGCTTTTTTGTTTAACACCACCGTACTCGCGTTAACGATCAACATCGCCGCCAGTTTGTTTTGACCGACGATTTCTGCGGCTAGAGTCGGGACGGAGTGCAGGGTTAAAGTCGGAACTATCAATCCTGGAAGGTCGCGCCAGTGCTCGAGGGCGCTACGTTTGGCAGCCTCGATATTACGTGACCGTGGGTGCGACTAATCCTTACTTAGAGCAGGGGAAAACAGCAGGTGTTTGAAGAATGGTTGCTGGTCCCATTCATTTTTAGCGAATGACAAGCAAGTTCTTTATTTTTGGCGCGTCAACCGATAGATCAGTAGTGCGGTGCGGATCGTCGCACGTTCGATCGATGGCAAATAGAGGTTTTCATTAGGGGAGTGCGCACCTTCGCCGGTCGCGCCGAGTCCGTCGAGGCTGTCGATAAAGGGTGCGACAAACTGTACATCGCCCGCACCGCGTTGCCTTGGCGGCAATGGGTCGATCGAGCCGAGCCCGGCATCGCTGCTGGCCTGCGAGTAGACTTTGAGTACGTTAAGGTTGCCAGGCGTAGGCGCCATGGGGGGATAAGATTCGAAGAATTCAATCTTCGCGCTGGTGCCCGGCAGGTTCTTGGCGACGATTTCGCGCATGCGCAAATGGGCACGATCGCGCTGCTCATAGGTGAGGTAGCGTAGGTCGCCTTTGACGATGGCCGCTGGTGCGATGACATTACTTTTGCCGAATGCTGACCCCTTGGATTGCGTGTCATCGTACGTGACCTCGGTACCACCGAGAATCACGCCCGGATTGAACGTAAGATCGGGCTCGATCACCTGTTCGCGGAAGGCGTTCAGGATGCGCGCCGTTTCATATACGGCACCGTAGCTGTTGTTAAAGATACCGGCAGAGTGTCCTTGCTTACCGGCGACCTCAAGCCGCCATCCCGAGGACGCGCGCCGACCCACTGTGGCCGTGTCCTTGCCGTTTTTGTCGACGACCGTACCTTCAAAAGCGAGTGCAATATCGCTTCGTTTGGCGAGCGCGATCATATCGGCGCGCGCGACGGCGATAGGCTCGCCCACGCGCTCCTCGTCGCCGGAAAAAATAATATGGATCGTGGTGTTGTCCAACGCGCCAACACTTTGCAACGCACGCAGGGCCTCGACCACGATAACGTTGCCACCCTTCATATCGGAGACGCCTTGACCGCGCACCGTATCGCCCTTGCGACCCCAAAGCTGCACCGCACTATTTTTTTCGAACACAGTGTCGAGGTGGCCGATGAGCAACAGCCGCTTACCTTGATTGCCCTCGCGGGAGGCGATCAGATGGCCAGCACGTTGCATCGATGGCGGCATCTCTGCCCAGCGTGTAGCAAATCCCAGTTGGTCAAATTCAGCCCGAAACATCTTACCGACCCCGCGTACGCCATCAGGGTTCATGGTGCCGCTATTGACATTGACCGTTCGTTCCAGAAACTGTAGCGCGACTTCAGAACGTGCTTTGGCCGCAGCCACAATTTTTTGCTCGATGGGTGAGAGCTCGGCGCACGAAGCCAAAGACGCTGACAGCAGAACGGTGGCAAAGATCGTGTTTAAGAGCGCGGCGATGACGCTGGAGCGAATATTCATGTCGTACCTTGGTTGTTGGCTGGTCGGGTGCTCAGCCGAACATTGTAGCAACGCGGACATATGCGTTTTTACGCGCACTAAAATTTGGGCTGGAATGAATCTGAAAGCAACAGCAATAACTTAGCTGAGATTGTCCCATCTTCGCTGCTTGCGGGGTATGGAACCTACAGCACATGTCAATATGCTTACAGTCCCCGACGCGCTCAAGTTTGGGTGGTCGTCTGGTCACCTCCCTTGTGGCTAGTGATACCTCCGATCCGCTCGGCAATTGGCTTGCCGTTGATGCCGGCAAAACGCGGGTGCATCAAACTACTGCCCGCGAACTCCCCGTTTTTATTACCGAAGGAGCGAAACCAATTACCGGCGTGATTGTGCTATTCATAGGCAAAGCGCACGACGATCCGGTTGTCCATGAACGGAAAGCGATCTAGAAGCATCCTTCTGAAAGCACGTAGGTCCGCTTTGGCGCAGTTTGGGAGCTGACATATGGCGGCTGAAGTGGATCTGATTACGCCGGTCAATCTATTCAGTCAAATCGATGTGATGCAAGGGCGCCTGCAGCGCAACTCGCGCTATCGCCGCATACAGGAATAAAAGTTATATTGCGGATATGAGAAATAAAACACGTGAGGCCTCACACAACGCACATTCACGCCAGCCGCCCCTCCGAAATTGAGGGTGCGCGCGTACTCCTGCGGAAAGCCAACTAGGGTAAGCGCGTCACAGAGGCAAATACCTTCGCCAAGCTACTCAAGCGCTCTCAAGTCGCCATCGTCGCTGTCGAAGGTAAAGAAGTAATCGGGTTCCTTCGCGCCTTGACAGACGGCATCTTCAATGGCTACATCTCTATGGTTGTAGTTGCTGAGAACCACCGCGGAGAGGGCGTGGGCACCGCACTTGTGAAGAACGTAATGGGCGAGAAACCAGAGATGACCTAGGTGCTCAGAGCGGGAAGAGACGGTGTCTCAGCGTTCTACAAGAAACTTGGGTTCAACGTTTAAGCGGTAGCGATGGAGCGTCCGGGGCAACGCGAGTGAGGCCTCCTCTTGGGCGCCCTCACCCACTTGTTCCCCCATCCGTGAACCGCGCAGCAACCCCAAATCAGCGCGATCTCACCGCCAATGTTGTGCGCGCACTCACGCTATACAGTTTCGCAGAATTTCAATTAGGCCACGCCGCGTCCATTCAAATCAGAGCAGAGGGCAACTTATTCAGCATCGCTGATGATATTCGAAGCTGGCTGGCGTTGCGTGGACTCCAGCAATCAATGAGCGGCACCGGCAATTGCTACGAGCGCGAAGCTGGGCCCCGGACCACAACGCGCCGATGGAAAGTTTCTGGCATTCGCTGAAAAGTCGAGGAGACCCATGGCAAAAACTTTGCGACCCAAGCGGCAGCGAAGCATTGCGTGTTTGCCTACATCGAGGGTGATTGGTACGCCCTGAAGGAAGTCCCCTCGGGGGACAACACGACGCGCATGCATTCAAGTTTGGTCTACAAATCGCCTGCTCAATTTGAACGGGATTGCGTCACCAACCCGGGGGCGGCTAACGATGAACAGATCATTCAACACGGCCACACCGCTCGGCTGAGTAAAAAAAGCCGCTTAATCCGTCAAGGAAAGCTTGCTAGGATCAACTGACCGCTTAGCCTTAGAGACAGCCGCACGCGCAGGCCACAAGCGTAGTCGCTAAACCTACGGACCCAAACGGCTGCAAACCGAGTTAACTGAGACGGGATTCAAGCTGAGCCTGACCGCCGTAAAACGGCTACGTAAACGCCTGGGGCTGCGCTGCAAGCAGGTGCGCCAGTATAAGGCGACGACTGATAGTAAGCATAGCTTGCCTGTCGCCCCCGACCTGCTCAATCGCCAGTTCGCTAATGGCACAGCGCAGAATCAGGCGTGGGTCGCTGATATTACTTACATTAAGACTGGTGAAGGCTGGTTGTATTTGGCAGCCGTTAAAGATTTTTTTACCTGCAAGATTGTGGGCTGGGCAATGGATGAACACATGAGGGCAGAGTTAGTGTGCCGCGCGTTGTTTATGGCGGTTAAGGCGCATAAGCCACCGACAGGATTAATCGCGCATTCAGATCAAGGCAGCCAATACGCGAGTGCCGATTCCCAACGATTGCTGAACCAGTTCGGCATGGTTCAGTTGATGAGTCGTGAGGGAAATTGCTGGGAGCGCAAAGCCTGGCCTTGAGCCACAATTCACCGATGGAAAGCTGGTTTGCGAGTTTGAAGAAAGAAGAGTGCATCTAACGAAATACGCTGCCCGCGCGGCGGCTAAGACGGCGATATTTAATTGTGTGGAGGTCTTCTACACCCCAACGGAAGTCCCCATAGGGGACAATAACGTTAGAAGCTATTCAAAAATCGACAATCAGTCACTGACTGATTTTGAAAAATAATGGCAGGTGCAGCAACTGAAGAAAGCCGCTTAAAACTTCAGTTCATAGTGTCCGTTTTTTGAGCCTGTCCAGTCGTCGAAATTTAACTGCGCATTCACATTTCATTGATCCGAGAAAGGTCGCCGGAGTTTCTACGCATCGGCGTAGTCACCATGTCTTTGACACAGCAAAGCCATCTTAAAACGGCCCAGCATCCACCAATGGGAAAAGGCAAGTACGAACCCAAATAGCAGTAGGGCCGCCAGTTTTTAAGAATCGTCGTAGCAACGTCGAATCAATAGAAGATGATTAAGTATTGCGCAAAATATGGGAGCAGCTCGCTAGACCGGACGCCATAAAACAAAGCAGTCAGAGTGAATTTTTTTGCTGGGCGCCGAAAATAAACCGCTCGTTAAATTTGTAACCATGTGGGAATTTACGCAAATTTTTTGCGGTGCGCACCTAAACGGACGTAAAGAAGTGGATGAAACGCTTGAACGCGAATCGTGCGGCCATGTAAATCATCAAAGCAGTGCTTTGAATACCCGGGCCCGGGTCGCGCAAACTTGCGTACGCGAAGCTGCGGCACTGACCAATTGAGAGAAGCCATGTTTTGGCGACGACCAACAAGCGAGGCTCACATGATCGCAATGAATCGAGGTCTTTCTTAATATCTATCCAAAGCATTCGCCTTAGTTTTGGAATTCTTATCAACTTTGGGGTCATTTCATTCGTGAGTTCAGCGTACGCCAATGCGGGCAAATTCATGCCGCAGTCCGTCAAGTGCCCAATGGTCGTAAACGGCCTAGCGTTAAAGTCAATCAAATAGAATTTTCCCGTACTTTGCTCAAGGAGCCATTCGATACCAAAAATTCCATGGTATTTGATGTGCCCAAGCAGACGCTCAGTGGCAGCTAATATTGTTTGTTCAGCCTCTATGCTTAACTGCGCTGGAATTTCGCCGTAGCTGGTGCTCCCAAAATTGCACGGGTTTTGGCGCAAACGCCGATGCAAAGCCATAGTCAGAATTCGACCCATTCGGTCAGAATACCCGTAAGTATCGAATATGAAGCCATCGCCGCCCTTGATCATTCTTTGTATGATGATCGAATCCGTCGGGTTCTCGGTAACGTAAGCCATAAGCGCTTCGCGTGAAGGCAATGACATGTTCTTGCCAAATGGTCTTTGCTTTTGGTGCCCCTCATAAAATGGTTTAAGCAAATATGGTGCTGAATTGCGTTGGCTCCATTCGGCGATTTCATCGAGACTTGTCGATTCTATCCACGGCACTGAATCTACTTTCGCGTTCGAGGCATTTCGGTAGAGCAAATTTTTACAAATTATTTCCGACAAATCTATATAAGAATTCTCCCAAATGGCGCAGCGGCCTTTTAGTACCTCGTAATTTTTCGCCAGAAAAAGTGCGAGAGTATCAGAGGTAGGAATAACCACTGGCCGTCCACCAAGTTGATCCAAATATTCAATTAAAAACTGCAATAGCGCGGGTTCGTCTTTTTCCGTACCTGGAAAATAGACTTTCTTGCCATAACGAGAAAACGAAATTGGTTCATCGCGCGAGAAAATGATTGCATGAAGATCAAGGGACAAACCAGCTAATGCTCGCAGTGTCGCCAGTCCGGTCACATTCTTTGCCAAGACGATGGCCGCTCGATTATCGGCACCGCTCTTAGTTTGCAACGATGGAATCACGCGCTGATTAAACATAATCAATACTAAATTTGGAGGCAGCCAAGATTTCGCCACACCGTTTTAATTGTCTGAGTCGTTCGCGCTGTTGGTATTGTACCCCCGGCGATTTATCGATGAAATCTAAACACAACACAAATAAAAACGACTTAGATCGCTCCAAGTCGTTGATTTTACTGGTGTCCCCAACGAGATTCGAACTCGTGTTATCGCCGTGAAAGGGCGGTGTCCTAGGCCTCTAGACGATGGGGACTAATTCGTTGTGTTTCTATTCTCCTGTTTCTTTTCGCAACGTTACTGAATTCTGTGGTGGATTGTTGGTGGAGATAAGCAGGATCGAACTGCTGACCTCTTGCATGCCATGCAAGCGCTCTCCCAGCTGAGCTATACCCCCGTTGCATCTCTACTTTTCGCACTTGTATCAACCAAGGCTAGCCCTGAATTATAACCAAAACCGAGGGTATATGCCAAGTACAGTTTTGCTTTATGCGCAT
>JAYVYF010000485.1:0-6568 GCA_043784585.1 Burkholderiales bacterium | reverse complement strand
AACTACACACTCGCCCCCACCCCAAACGTCTGATCAATCCTGCGGGGCGCCCTAAGGGGGTGAAGTTGACCGGCCCGGGTGGTCTGCTCGGTGATCTGACCAAACGTGTTCTCGAGGCAGGGCTGGATGGTGAGATGGATGGCCACCTCGGCTACGCGAAGCACACCGTCGAGGGTCGTGATGGTGGCAACTCGCGGAACGGCACGCGGACCAAGACGGTGATCACCGAAGTCGGCCCGGTCGACATCGATGTGCCCAGCGATCGTGACGGGACATTCGAGCCGGTGATCGTGCGTAAGCACCGCTCACCATCGAAGAAGTTGATTTAGAAGGGCCACAAGCCGGCGAGGTGATGGTGGAAATCAAGGCGACCGGTATATGCCACACCGACTACTACACGCTCTCCGGGGCAGATCCAGAAGGCATATTCCCGTCGATTCTCGGCCATGAAGGCGCGGGCGTGGTGGTGGACGTGGGTGCAGGCGTGACATCACTCAAAAAAGGCGATCACGTCATTCCGCTCTACACGCCAGAATGTCGGCAATGCAAGTTTTGTCTGTCGCGCAAAACCAATCTTTGCCAGGCGATTCGCCCCACCCAGGGCAGAGGCTTGATGCCCAACGGCACCAGCCGCTTTTCTATCGACGGCAAGCCAATTTTTCACTACATGGGCACCTCTACATTCTCGAATTACATCGTCGCCCCCGAAATAGCATTGGCTAAAATCCGCGAAGATGCGCCATTCGACAAAGTTTGTTATATCGGCTGCGGCGTCACCACGGGCGTGGGTGCGGTAATTTTTACGGCGAAAGTTGAGGCGGGCGCAAATGTGGTTGTATTTGGCTTGGGCGGGATCGGATTGAACGTGATTCAAGGTGCCAAAATGGTGGGCGCCGACAAAATTATCGGCGTGGATTTGAATCCCGCACGTGAAGCCATGGCGCGCAAATTCGGCATGACGCACTTTATCAATCCCAAGGATCATGACAACGTGGTCGATGCAATTGTTCAGCTCACCGACGGCGGTGCGGACTATAGCTTTGAATGTATCGGCAATACCAAAACCATGCGTCAAGCGCTGGAATGTTGCCACAAAGGCTGGGGACGCTCGATCATCATTGGCGTTGCCGAAGCCGGCGCTGAAATTTCCACCCGCCCTTTCCAGCTGGTCACCGGTCGCGTGTGGGAAGGCTCTGCATTTGGCGGCGCGCGTGGACGCACCGATGTTCCAAAGATTGTCGATTGGTACATGGAAGGCAAATTAAATATCGACGATCTCATCACGCACACCATGCCGCTCGAAAAAATCAACGAAGGTTTTGATTTAATGAAGCGCGGCGAATCGATTCGCTCGGTGGTGTTGTATTAGCATGATTGAAACCATCAGCGAGCACGCATCTTTCGGCGGTATACAGGGGTTTTATAAGCACTCATCTTCGGTTATTGGTTTACCGATGAAATTTTCGGTGTACGTGCCACCAGGCATGGAAAAATCCGCTAAAACAGCCAAGGTTCCCGCGCTGTTCTATCTCGCAGGCTTGACCTGCAATGAAGAAACGTTTGCAATTAAATCCGGGGCGCAAAAATTCGCGGCCGAGCACGCAATAATGCTGGTCGCCCCTGATACCAGCCCGCGCGGAACCGGCATTGAAGGCGCAACTACTGATTGGGATTTTGGCGAGGGCGCTGGCTTTTATCTCGACGCCACTGCAGCACCGTGGTCGAAAAACTTTCGGATGGAAAGCTATATCATCGATGAATTGCGCGAGCTTATCATCACTAATTTCGCCGCAGATAGAGATCGAATGGGAATTTTTGGGCACTCAATGGGGGGCCACGGCGCACTTACCCTGGCGCTGCGCTCTCGTGCGCGCGATATTTTCAAATCCGTTTCAGCATTCGCGCCCATTGCCGCCCCAATGAAATGCACGTGGGGCGAAAAAGCTTTTTCCCGCTATCTGGAGGGCGATGAAACTGAATGGGCGAAGCATGATGCAAGTATGCTGATGCGTGAAATGAAGATGCCCTTTCCACGCGGTATTTTGATCGATCAAGGATCGGGCGATAAATTTTTAGAAGCGCAATTGCATCCGCATGAATTTGAATCTGCGTGCAAGATTGCAAATCAACCGTTGACCCTTGGGCGCCACGCGGGCTACGACCATGGCTACTATTTCATCGCATCGTTTATGGAAAAACACATCACGTTTCATGCCGACGCACTAAAATAAATTCAACACGGGTGAACTCAACTAGCGACGGTCGAAAACACTGAAAAATAATCCGGGAATGTTTTTGCCACACACCCGGGATCGTTGATCGTAATCTGCACGCCACCCAGCGCCACCAATGAAAAGCACATGGCCATGCGATGATCGTCGTAAGTGTCGATTTTTGCATTGGCGGTCAGTTTTTCAGGTGGCGTGACCGAAATATAATCAGCGCCCTCCACCACCATAGCGCCGATTTTTCGTAGCTCATTGGCCATTGCGCTGATGCGATCTGTTTCTTTCACGCGCCAGCTGGCGATGTTGCGAATGGTGGTCGTGCCGGTGGCGAACAGCGCGCAAATCGCAATCGTCATGGCGGCATCAGGAATGTGGTTCAGGTCTACGTCGATGGCTTTCAGTTTGCCAGCCGTTGGCGCGGTAGCTTCGATCCAGTCATCACCTGTTGTGACCGTGGCACCCATCAGGCCAAGCGTTTCAGCGAATCGCACATCGCCTTGAATACTGGTTTTACCGACACCTTTCACACGTACACCTGCGCATGCCGACCCACCCGCAACGGCCGCCGCCGCCAAAAAATAAGATGCGCTCGAAGCATCACCTTCGACATGAATTTCGCGTGGCGATTTATAGACTGCATCATCAGCAATTACGAATTCGCGCCAGTGATTTCGCGACACCGTCACGCCAAATCGCTTCATCAAATTAAGCGTGATCTCAATGTACGGTTTCGAAATCAGCTCGCCCACCACTTCGACCGTGACCTGCTTTTTGAGCAACGGCAATGCCATCAACAGCGCAGTGAGAAATTGACTGGACACATCGCCACGCACCCTCACACGACTCACATCAGAGGCTTGGAACGGCAAAATTTCCAGCGGTGGAAATCCGGCATTCTGTGTGTATTTGATTTGCGCACCGATACTATGCAAGGCGTCTACCAGATCCCCAATCGGGCGTTCATGCATGCGCGCCACGCCCGACAATTTGTAATAGCCGGACTGGAAAGCGAGTGCGGCAGTCAATGGACGAAACGCGGTGCCCGCATTGCCTAAAAATAAAGCTGCCTGCTTGCTGGGAAAACTTCCGCCGCACCCGGTGACGCAATAATCGTCACCGCCCAGCGACTTGACCGCGACGCCGAGCTTGCTGAACGCGGCCAGCATCACATCGGTATCGTCCGATTTCAATAAATTGCGCACGATGGTTTCGCCCTCGCACAGGGCGGCCAGCAGCAGCGTGCGGTTTGAAATGCTTTTCGAGCCGGGCAGGATAACCGTGCCCTGCGCTTTTGTAAACGGGCCGATATTTATCGATTCAAGTTTTGACATATTAAATTTTTATTCCAGCCGGTATTCAAGCGGAGTCATCACGAAAACTACCGAGATCGCCCGCCAACCATTGCGCCCTTGCATCACGTGAACGCGTCATCAACGCGCTCAGTTCCGCCGCATCCGAAGTGGCGATCAAGCCGCGCAAATGCCGAGTCTTGGCAATGTATGCATCCATTTCGGTGAGCAAGGCATCACGATTATTGAGGGCAATATCGCGCCACATTTCAGGACTCGACCCGGCAATACGCGTGAAATCACGAAACCCTGATGCCGCGAATGAAAAAAGCGATTTCGCATTCGGCCGGGCAGCAAGTTCATCAACCAAAGCGAATGCCAGCATATGCGGCAAATGGCTCACGGCGGCAAACACCGCGTCGTGCGCAGATGCAGACATCGACACCACTTTCGCGCCGCACGCGTGCCAGATGTCTTCAACACGTGAAACGGCGTCGGCGGTGTTTTCGGCAAGCGGCGTGAGCACCACATTTTTTCCGTCAAAGAGCGTCGCATCGGCGGACGCCGCGCCCGAGGTTTCGCGTCCCGCAATCGGATGTGCGGGAACAAATTGCGCGATTTTTGTGCCTAATTTTTCGACCGCCACACCGATCACATCTTGCTTGGTGCTGCCGCAATCCATGACGATGGTGTGATCGCCGAGGAGCGGCTTAATCAGCGCGAACGCTGCCGCCATTTGCCTAACCGGCACCGCCAGTAAAACCAAATCAGCGCGTTTAATACCTTGTGGCGCATCTGAAAGTGATAGCGCAACATCAATCACCTTAAGCCGCAGCGCGTCATTCAGCGCAGCGTCGCTGCGATCAACGCCGATAACTTCATCCACGATTGCAGCCCGCTTTAAAGCCAATGCAAATGAGCCGCCGATGAGCCCAACGCCGATCACGACGAGGCGTTTAAATTTAATCATGTGCCGCAATTTTTGAAAAGGCACTGGCTTGCGAGCCATTATTGACGACCATCTCGACGCCTTCTGCCTCAAGGATGTCTTCCAGAGCGGCGTTTCGAGCATCGCATCTTGAAAAACCCGCCAATGCTGGCGTTTGGTCGACTCCGGCTAGACGCAACACTATCGCGCCAAAGCCAAGGTAAGCGCCTTAAGGAAGCGCGCATTCTGGCTTTCAGTACCGATCGAGATGCGTAAATATTCGGGCATGCCATAGCTAGCAACGGGTCGCACGATCACGCCCTGCTTCAATAGTTTTTGAAATATGGGGCCGGCATCGCCTACTTTCACACATACAAAATTACCGAACGACGGAATAAATTCCAGGCCCATTTTCTTGAAAGCATTCGTTAATTGCATCATGCCGCAGGTATTGACGTCAAAGCTCTCCTGAATAAATTCATCGTCATTGAGAGCTGCGGCGGCACCAACTTGCGCGAGCTGGTTGACGTTGAATGGTTGGCGGACGCGATTGAATAATTGAATCACGTCCGGGTGCGCCAAACCATAGCCGACGCGTAGACCCGCGAGACCGTAGGCTTTCGAGAAAGTGCGCGAAATAATCAAGTTTGGAAATTCGGCCAGCCAGTGCTCTGTGTGGTTGCGCAACTCACGCAGCAGATATTCTGTGTACGCCTCATCGAGTACCACGATCACACCGCGCGGCACTTTCGACAGGAAATCATGTATGCGCGCTGCTTCAATAAATGTCCCCGTCGGATTATTCGGATTGGCAACAAACGTGAGCTTGACGTTGTCGGTCGCAGCAAGGATGGCTCCAAGCATCGCATCCAGATCGTGGCCAAAATTAACGGCAGGAACTTCAATCCCGCGGCCGCCAGCTGCTTTGACTGCGAGCGGATAAACCGCAAAAGCATGCTGCGAATAAACGGCCGCATCACCCGGCACGAGGAAGGTTCGGGCGGCAAGTTCCAAAATATCATTTGAACCATTACCGAGAACAATTTGCTCCATCGCAACGCCACGGTTTTTGCAAATGGTGGCTTTCAGCTCAAAGCCATTTCCGTCTGGATAAAGCGCTAATTCAGGCAGCGCTTTTTGAATCGCCGCCAGCGCTTTCGGGCTCACGCCGAGCGGGTTTTCATTCGAGGCTAATTTAACAATATCAGCTTCGTTCAAGCCTAATTCTCGCGCAAGCTCGGAGGTGGGTTTGCCCGGTTGATAGGGTGCGATGTCGCGGATATATTGAGGCGCCAAGTCAGAGAGATTCATGGTGCTACTTTCACAAAATAAATTTACAAAACCGCCGTCGGATATGAACCCAGCACTTTCACATAACCCGCAATTTTCTTGATTTCGACGAGTGCATCGGCAACGTTCGCATCGGCCAGGTGGCCTTCAATATCGACAAAAAATAAATAATCCCATAGCGCGACTTTCGACGGTCGTGATTCGAATTTGCTCATCGACACGCCGCGCTGCGCGAACGGGGTGAGCATTTCATAGACCGCACCGGCACGGTTGGTCGCCGACAGTACGAGGGAGGTTTTATCAAAGCCAGATTGCTTTGGCTCATAGCTGCCCAGAACCAAAAAGCGCGTCGTGTTGTTGGGTTCATCTTCAATGTTTGAAGCAAGAATGGCGAGCTTGTAATGTGAGGCCGCCATTTCACCAGCCACCGCAGCCGAAAATGACTCAAGCGCGGCTCTGCGCGCAGCTTCCGCATTCGAGGAAACTGCCACGCGCTCGGCGTGCGGCAGGTTTGCATTGAGCCACTCATGACACTGCGCAAGCGATTGGCCATGTGAGAAGACCCGCTGAATTGCGCCCTTTTCGACGATGGCAGTTGCCATCAGATGATGATGAATGCGAATCAACACTTCACCACAAATTTTCAGTGGCGTTTGCGGCATCAAATCGAGCGAGCGTCCCACTGCACCTTCAGTCGAATTCTCCACCGGCACCACGCCGAAATCAGCCGCACCTGATTCCACTGAACGATACACTTCATCGATGCTGGCCGCGGGCTGGGCATCGGCACCTTCGCCAAAATGTTTGATGACCGCACGCTCGCTAAAGGTGCC
>JAYVYF010000484.1:0-2710 GCA_043784585.1 Burkholderiales bacterium | reverse complement strand
CCAGTGGCGATGCCGGATAGCACAAGGAACACGATAGTGCGACTGCTGATTGAAGTTGGCGCTCGCCATTCGTCTCGCAGCGAGACGATGAGCGCGGTGACGATCAGGATGACAATGGTACGGATGAAGGTGGCGAGGTTGGAATTGATTTCGGCGACGCCGAGTTTGCCAAAGATCGCTGTAAACGCTGCAAAGAGGGCGGATGCGAGCGCAAAGAATTGCCAGCTTGTGGTGAATTTCATGGCGAACGCGTTCCTGATAAGTTTTGCAATTGAGTCGCAAACCGAATGCCATGCCACTCAATCATAGCGCCCGTTCACATAAAAAATCAAAACGGAATATCGTCCTCAAAATCATCAAACTTGGCCGCGCCACCTTTGGCAGCCGCAGGTTTGGCGGCACTTGATGCGCCACCGGAGGCGGGACGCGAATAATCGCCGCCGCCGCCGCTGGGACCACGACTTCCGCCGCCGTTGCCACCGCTGCCACCGCCACCGCCTTCCCCACTATCACCACCCATCCCCTGGCGCGAACCGAGCATTTGCATGCGATCAGCGATGACTTCGGTGGTGAATTTTTCCACACCGTCTTTGTCGGTCCACTTGCGTGTTTGCAGGCGGCCCTCAATATACACTTGCGAGCCTTTTTTCAGGTATTCACCGGCAATTTCGGCCAAGCGCTGAAATGTCGAAATGCGGTGCCACTCGGTTTTCTCCTGCTTTTCGCCTGATTTGTCTTTCCACTGTTCAGTGGTGGCGATGGAAAAATTGGTAATCGCCGCACCATCAGGCATGTAGCGGGTTTCGGGGTCGCGGCCGAGATTGCCGACGAGAATAACTTTGTTGACTGATGCCATGATTGCTCCTGCAATTTTGAAATTTATGGGGCGGTTATGCGTCCCTGTTTTTGACTGCAGTTTATAACTGCCATCGTCAAAACAGGTTCAGATTAAAACGGGAACAGAGTATTATCACAGGTTGCCCAAGTTTGTTGCAACCGACAAAATTCGGTTAAACCCCATCAGGCATTGCAGCAATTACGGTCTCGCATCTATCCTGATGCTGAACCCACGTATTTTCAAATAGATAGCGCATGGACTTCATTAAAATTCGCGGTGCTCGCACCCACAATCTCAAAAACATCAGCCTCGATTTGCCGCGCCACTCTTTGGTGGTGATTACCGGATTATCTGGTTCGGGCAAATCTTCGCTCGCATTTGACACGCTTTATGCGGAAGGCCAACGCCGCTACGTCGAATCGTTGTCGACCTACGCGCGTCAGTTTTTGCAGCTGATGGAAAAGCCGGATGTGGATCTGATCGAGGGCTTGTCACCCGCGATTTCGATCGAGCAAAAAGCGACCTCGCATAATCCGCGCTCGACAGTCGGCACGGTGACCGAGATTCATGATTATTTGCGTTTGCTGTTTGCCCGCGCCGGCACACCCTATTGCCCTGAGCATCTATTGCCGCTGGAAGCACAGACGGTATCGCAAATGGTGGACACGGTGTTGGCCTACCCGCGTGAGTCAAAGCTGATGTTGCTCGCGCCCGTGGTCAGCAACCGCAAGGGTGAACATGTAGAGATGATTGAAGAATTCCGCTCGCAGGGTTTTGTGCGTCTGCGCGTGAATGGCAAAGTGATTGAGATTGATGCGTTCCCCAAGCTGGACAAGAAGAAAAATCACAGCATCGAGGTGGTGGTTGATCGCTTGAAAACAACGGTGGAGATGAAGCAACGGATTGCGGAATCGTTTGAGACTTGCTTGCGGCTAAGCGCAGGTAAAGCGGTTGCGGTCAATATGGATACCGAAAAGGAGCATTTATTCTCATCGAAATTCTCCTGCCCGCTATGCGATTACTCGCTGTCGGAAATGGAGCCGCGCCTATTCTCGTTCAACAATCCGATGGGAGCCTGCCCGACCTGTGACGGGCTCGGCAACATTACTTTTTTTGATCCCAAGCGGATTGTTTCGTATCCGGGATTGTCGCTCGCCGGTGGCGCGATCAAGGGCTGGGATCGACGTAACCAGTTTTATTTTCAGATTTTGCTGGGACTGGCGGCACACTATAAATTTGATATCGATATGCCATTTGATAAATTATCGGCGGATGCGCAAAACGTTATTTTATACGGCAGTGGCAAACAGAAAATTCCGTTCAAATATCCAGGCGAACGTGGTCGCTCAGTGGTGAAGGAGGAAACATTCGAAGGTATTGTGCCAAGCTTCGAGCGACGCCATCGCGAGACCGATTCGATGGCAGTGCGCGAAGAGTTAGCAAAATATATTTCAAATAAAACCTGTCCTGACTGCGAAGGCACCCGTTTGCGTCGCGAAGCGCGCAATGTGAAAGTGGGCGATAAAACGCTGCATGAAATTTCGGCGATGCCACTGCGCGTGGCGCACAACTGGTTTGAAACGGTGAAGCTTTCGACGCAAAAAATGGCAATTGCGGATCGCATTTTGAAAGAAATTTCTGCGCGCTTGCAATTCTTGAATAACGTCGGCCTCGATTATTTATCGTTGGTGCGTTCGGCCGATACGCTTTCGGGCGGTGAGGCACAACGCATTCGTTTGGCGTCACAAATTGGCTCGGGGCTGACAGGCGTGATGTATGTGCTGGATGAGCCCTCGATCGGCCTGCATCAACGCGACAATGATCGACTGCTTGAGACTTTGAAACGCTTGCGTGACCTCGGCAATTCAGTGA
>JAYVYF010000483.1:0-8467 GCA_043784585.1 Burkholderiales bacterium | reverse complement strand
CGATCGACGACGACGGCGGGCTCGACGATAGCTATTTGGCGCGGCTCGCAAATTTAATTGATGAATTTCCGGGAGGTGCCGGAATGATGCTGCTTGCTTTTGACCACAGCTATAACGCGGACGGTAGCAAGGATTTATCACGCGCCGCATTCCATGTGCCGAATCGTTATGCGTTGAATATTGCAAAGCGATTTCCAACACGTTTTCGCGCGGTGGCCTCTGTGCATCCCTATCGTAGCGAGGCGCTGACCGCATTGGCGGATGCAAAGCGCGAGGGTGCGGTGGCCATAAAGTGGCTGCCGTCGGCGATGGGCATTGATCCTGCGTCGCCGCTGTGCGATAAATTTTATGAAGCCTGGAAATTGCATAATCTGCCGCTGATTACACACGCTGGGCAGGAGCGCGCCGTCAAGGGCGCGCATGAACAGCATTTTGGCAATCCGCTGCGACTGCGTCGCCCACTGGATCATGGCGTAAAGGTGATCGTCGCGCATTGCGCGAGCATGGGCGAGGATCGTGATCTTGACCGCGGGCCGAATGGAAAATTCGTGAGCTGCTTTGAATTGTTTGAGCGTCTGATGGATGACAAGCGATATGAAAATAATCTGCTGGCCGATATTTCAGCCACGCCACGAACCAACCGTGCAGCCGTGATTAAAAAAATTATTGAGCACGACCACTGGCATCCACGATTGCTCAACGGTACCGACTATCCGTTGCCGGGGGTAGTGCCGCTGTTCTCGGTTGATGGCTTAGTCGAACGCGGCTGGCTGACCAAAAGTGAGGGCGGTGTGATGAAGGAAATTCGCGAATACAATCCGGTGTTGTTCGATTTTGTGTTGAAGCGAACTTTGCGTGTGAATGGAAAACGAATGAGCAATACAATATTCGAAACTGCGCGACATTTTCAATTTGCTAGTACTGTGTAATTTGATTCAACTTATTTAAATTGTCACTGAACCGCTCCTTCCCAAATGAAAATGGGGGCCCCACAGGGACTTCCGTTGGTCGAAGTTGGGATGGGGGATTGTCCGCATTTGAGGCAACGGCAAATTAGCAAACATCGCTCTGATCCCGGCCTTCTCCCGTCGCCGGGGGAAGGAGCAGTGTAGTGAGGGTTTAACTAGGTCGCTTTATCCAGTCAACACCGAACTGAGATTTAAAAATAACAGGAACCCGCATGTCATCCACTGAATCCACCATTGCCGAACCACGCACTGAACCACACGCTGCTCTCAGCGGTGAGCGTCCAACGCAAAGCCAATTCGCGCTGCTCAAACAACGCCGCTTTGCACCATTTTTCTGGACACAGTTTTTGGGTGCCGGTAATGACAATATTTTCAAGTTTGCCTTTACGGTGTTGGCGACCTATTCGGCAGCGGCGTGGGGCGGAATGGACGCCACTACTGCGGGGCCGTTGATTGGGGGGCTATTTATTACGCCGTTCGTATTGTTCTCAGCCACCGCTGGGCAGCTTGCCGATAAATACGAAAAATCATTTCTCACGCGCATTGTCAAAAATCTCGAAATCGCTTTCATGTTTGTGATTGCGGCGGGTTTTGTTATGCAAATGGTGTCGCTATTGTTTGTAGGCGTGTTTTTGATGGGTTGCCATTCGACATTGTTCGGACCGGTCAAGTTTGCTTACCTGCCGCAGCATCTGAGCGATGCTGAACTCACGGGCGGTAACGGGCTGGTTGAGATGGGAACTTTTACCGCGATCTTGTTGGGCACCATGCTGGGCGGCGCACTGGTGGCCATGCCAACCGCAGGGCCAACCTACGTTGCGGTAGCCTCGCTGGTGGTGGCTGTTATTGGTCGCGTGGTGGCGGGTTTCATTCCCCACTCTCCCGCGCCCCAGCCTGATTTGAAAGTGAACTGGAATCCCGTGACCGAGACGTGGACGAATCTCAAAATTGCCCATAAAAACCGTGTCGTTTTTCATTCGCTTATCGGCAATTCCTGGCTATGGTTTTTTGGCTCAGTTTTCCTCACCTCGTTTACGGGTTTTTCAAAGGAAGTATTGGGCGGAAATGAGCAGGTCGTGACACTTTTGCTGGCGCTGTTCTCAGTTGGCATTGGCCTCGGCTGCGTGCTGTGCGAAAAAATGTCAGGCCATAAAGTGGAAATCGGTTTAGTGCCATTCGGGGCAATTGGAATGACGCTTTTTGCAGTTGATCTGTATTTCGCCTCGCGCGGGCTAAGCGGGCTAAGCGCGTCAAAGCCCGGTGCGGCGCTGATTGGCATCAGCGAATTTATGAAAGTCTGGCAGCATTGGCGTGTGGCGGCAGATTTGTTTTTACTCGCCATGTTTGCCGGTTTTTTCAGCGTGCCTTTGTATGCCCTGATGCAGGCCCGATCCGATAAAAATTTCCGCGCCCGCATCATCGCGGCAAACAATATTTTGAATGCACTGTTCATGGTGGTTGCGTCAATCATGGCGGCGGCGCTGTTGAAAGCCGGGCTTACCCTGCCGCAGTTATACCTAGTCGTTGGCATCATGAACGCAGCAGTTGCGCTCTATATCTTCCTGCTGATTCCTGAATTTTTGATGCGGTTTCTAATCTGGATGTTGATCCATACGTTTTATCGCGTTGATAAAAAAGGTCTGGAAAATATTCCTGATGAAGGTGCGTGTTTGCTGGTGTGCAACCATGTAAGTTTTGTTGATGCGCTGGTGGTGGGCGGCTGTATTTCACGCCCCGTGCGCTTCGTCATGGATCACCGAATTTATAAAATGCCGTTGCTGAACTTTGTATTCCGCACCGCCGGCACGGTGCCGATTGCCTCCGCCAAAGAAGACCCGGTGATGCTGGAGCAGGCCTATGACCGCATTGACGAATATCTGAAAGCGGGCGAAGTGGTTTGTATTTTTCCCGAAGGCCGCATCACCGATAACGGCGATATATATCCGTTCAAAAAAGGTGTGCTGCGCATCATTGAACGCACGGCTGTGCCGGTGATTCCGATGGCGTTGCGTGGGCTGTGGGGCAGCTTTTTCTCGCGATGGGGCGGTGTGGCGATGCGCTACCCGCGCGGCGTTTTTTCCAATATCTCGCTGGTAATTGGTAAAGCGTGGCATCCACAATTGGTGACACCGGAAACGCTGCAAATGAAAGTGGCGGATTTGCGTGGAGATTGGAAATAGACACGCCAGAAAAATTATTGCGTGTGCTGTCAGACTGTTTGGCGCAGCATTGTCCTGAAAAGCCAGATGTGGCATTGGCGCTTTCCGGCGGCATTGATTCGATGGTTTTGCTTGATGTTTTAACTAAGTGCAATGCCTCACCCCCGATAGGAGGTCTCTATCGAAATGACGGGCCCAGAGTGGTTCTCCGAGCAATCCATGTCAATCATGGTGTTAGCAGAAATGCCGATGCTTGGGCGCAATTTTGCGTGGAAGAATGTTCAAAACGTGATGTGCCGATCACCGTTGAAATCGTCAATGTGGATCGTCGCTCAGGCTTGGGGTTGGAAGCGGCAGCACGCGAGGCACGCTATGCGGCACTGATGAAATCAGACGCCAAATTTATTCTCGTCGCGCAACATCAAACCGATCAGGCCGAAACGGTACTGCACCAAATGTTGCGCGGCACGGGTTTGCAAGGTTTGGCGGGCATGGGCGAGGCGCGTGAACTTCGGTCAGGGCAGATGTTGTTGCGACCATTGCTGAACGTGAGCCGGGACGATATTGAAAAATACGCAAAAGATAATCAATTAAAATGGATTGAAGACGAATCCAATGACGACACAACCTATACGCGCAACTACATTCGCCACGACATCGTGCCCGTGATCGCGTCCCGCTTCCCACATTACGCATCCTCGCTCGAGCGCATTGCCCGTCACGCGCATGAAAGCGCGGAACTCAACGAGGCGCTTGCAAAAATGGATTTAAAATTGTGTGGCGCAGATGCGTTCTCAGGCGCGTTCGCCGATGCGCTCGACACACTGCCGTTACCGCGACAAATCAACGCGCTTTACCATTGGCTGCGCTGGCAAAAAGTGGCGCCTGCCTCGCGGGACCAGCTTGTAGCATGGGCATCACAATTGTTTCGCGTGCCGCCGGATGGCAAACCGCATTTGGCCGGTGGGCATGATTATGTGATTCGACGCCGCCGCAATGTGTTGACGTGTGAAAAAATAGCGGATGCAAAAACGGATGTAAAGCTTGATTAGGCTAAGCCACGCCTGCGTCACGATAAAATTAGCAGCGCTTATTTTTAACGGTCATTCCGAACGGGCTCATACGAGGAATCTGCTTTATCTATACCAGGCAAAAAAGCAGATTCCCTCATGTACGCATCTCTGAATGGCGATAACTGATATTTCACCGCCAAGCTCTGGCGTTGGTGGGCTTATCGGGGTCAAATGTGCCGGACGCCCCGCAATGAACGGGTCCGTACCTGCAGCGCTCATGCTGACCTCCCCCATTCTCTTTTAAACCCGACAGCCAACCTGTCCTCCGTGGTAAAATCATGTGTTTTCATTACCTTACCGGAGTTTCTTCACATGGCTGTTGAGCGCACTTTTTCCATTATCAAACCTGATGCGGTTGCTAAAAACGTAATCGGTCAAATTTATTCTCGTTTTGAGGGCGCTGGCCTGAAGGTCATCGCGGCTCGCATGATTCACCTTTCGCGCGCAGAAGCCGAAGGTTTTTACGCGGTTCACAAGGCGCGCCCGTTTTTTAACGATCTTGTCACGTTCATGATTTCGGGCCCGGTGATGGCGCAGGTGCTTGAGGGCGAGGGCGCGATTTCGAAAAATCGTGATTTGATGGGTGCTACCGATCCTAAAAAAGCGTCGCCAGGCACGATCCGCGCTGACTTTGCGGATTCGATTGATGCGAACGCTGTTCATGGCTCTGATGCTGCTGAAACGGCTGCTGTTGAGATCGCATACTTTTTCCCGGCGCTGAATGTTTATTCACGCTAGGATTTGATGAAATCGATCATTTTGGCTTGGCCCGAATGATCGATTTAAAAAGGGTTTCGTAACCTCCCTTTTGTAAACTCAGGACTCAAAAATGGCCGTTCCCCACCACGCAAAAACGAATTTGCCGAACCTCTTGGGAATGACGCTTCCTGAGATGATTTCGTTTTTTGCCGGGCTTGGCGAAAAGCCGTTCCGCGCCAAGCAGGTATTCCGCTGGATTCATCATTTTGGTGTCGATAATTTCGACGCGATGACGGACCTTGCCAAATCGTTGCGGGAGAAATTGCCATTGGTTGCAGCGATCTGCCCGCCGATTTTAATGACCTCGCAAGAATCGAAAGACGGCACCCGCAAATGGCTGCTGGACGTGGGCACGGGTAATGGCATTGAAGTGGTTTTTATTCCAGAAGATAATCGCGGCACGCTGTGTGTGTCGAGTCAGGTCGGTTGCGCGCTGGATTGCACATTTTGCTCGACCGGCAAGCAGGGATTTAATCGCAACCTCACCACCGCCGAAATTATCGGGCAGCTTTGGTGGGCGAATAAGGCGCTCGGCAGAAATCCAAAGGACGAACGCATTATCAGCAATGTGGTGATGATGGGCATGGGCGAACCGCTGGCGAATTTTGATTGTGTGACCAACGCGATGGACATCATGCTCGACGATCACGCGTATGGGCTTTCGCGGCGTCGCGTGACGCTTTCCACGAGCGGGATTGTGCCAAATCTGATTCGTTTGAAAACCCGTTGTCCGGTGGCGCTGGCCGTCTCACTCCACGCGCCCAATGACGCACTGCGCGATGTGCTGGTGCCGATCAATCAAAAATATCCGCTGGCAGAATTATTCGCCGCGATCAAAGATTATCTGGAAGCCGCGCCGCGAGAATTTGTGACGTTTGAATATGTGATGCTCGACCAAGTGAACGACAGCGTGCAGCATGCGCATGAGTTGGTAAAGCTGGTGGGCGATTTACCTTGTAAACTCAACTTGATTCCGTGGAATCCGTTTCCGGAGGCGAATTACAAACGCTCCAGCAACAACCAGATTCATCGCTTTCGCGAAGTACTGCAAGACGCGGGCCTGATCGTGACGATTCGTAAAACACGCGGCGATGATATCGACGCGGCATGCGGCCAATTGGCCGGGCAGGTGGTAGATAAATCCAACCGAAAATTGATCGCCATTAAAACGGTTAACAGCGCATTGCTTGATGGCAAACCGGTTGCGGTAAGTTGATTGATTTTCGCTAGCGCTGGGCAACAATCATGGAGAGTGCATTGAAATTATTTTTTTCGTTGATATCGTGGAAATCCTCTGCTCTTGGCGCAGCTGTTCTCACAACGGCTGTTGCGACGTTAGTGCTGCTGACGGGATGCGTTACCTCGACCACCGTTGCGACCAAAATTCCGGATCAGGCCGCTAAAACGGATGCGCTATACCGGGCGCAAATTCATACTGAGCGCGCGAGCGAATATTATCGGTTGGGCCGCATACCGGTGGCGCTTGAGGCCGCCAAAGAAGCGGTGGCTGCATTACCGACCCATGCGCCTGCTTACAACATGCTGGGCATTGTTTATAACGAATTGCGGCAGGACGATCAAGCGCGCGAAGCCTATGAAACCGCGCTGCGTCTGGCCCCCAATGATTCTGAAACGCTCAATAACTACGGCTGGTTTTTATGCCAGCATCAAAACCCCAGGCAGGCGATGCAGTATTTCGAAACCGCGCTTAAAAATCCGGTGTATGCCTCACCTGAACGAGCGCTTTACAACATGGGCGTTTGCGCGCGTCGCATTGGCGATAGCGCGTTGGCGGAACGGCAATTGCGCGAGGCCTTGCGCCGTCAGCCGCGCTACGCCGCCGTGATGTATGAGCTGGCGGATATTGACTTCGCTCAGAATAAATTCAAAGAAGCAGAAACCATGCTGGCCCGACATAATGAGCTGACGCCGATGCCAACTGCTGATGCATTGCTGCTGGGCGCGCGCATCGCGCGGGCGGAGAATGACAAGCAGGCTGAGGCGAGTTACGTGCAACAGCTGCGTCGGCGCTTTCCCGATGCCGTGCAAACCCGCAGCGCCGTGGACGGGCGTTAAATTTTGTTGAGAACGGCTGCTGGCTTAAATTGAATGTTTGCCTCCAATTATCAATTTTCTAGCTGTCAGGTTGTTAATTACTCACGCACACCCGTCACCATGATTTTCCGAATATTCCATTTTTTTAGTTGCAATCTTTCTGACACGAAACAACATGGCAACTGATCCTTTCGAAAAATTTCCCCCATTTGCACCGGTGCCGGCAGCGGCTGTAGCGGATTCATCCTTCGCCCATGCCCATGCGCCTGCCTCTGCCCCTGCGTCTGATGATCGACAGTCATCACCCGGTGCGATGCTGCGCAATGGCCGTGAGGCGGCCGGATTATCGATTGGCGACGTGGCGACGCGGCTGCGAATGGGCGTGCGACAGGTTGATGCTCTGGAGCGCGCGGATTACGTCTTGCTGCCGACCGGCACTTTTTTGCGCGGTATGGTGCGTAACTACGCCAAGATGGTTCATGTTGACGCAGACGCCGCCATCCGCGTGCTCGAAAGCACGCATACCCATGCGGCAGTCAGCTTGAAAGACGCAAACATCGTGGTGCCGAGCCATAACATCAAGCTCGGCGGTGGCCGAGCCGAGCCGGTAAACCCTAAAGTGCGGGTCGCGATTACGTGCCTGGTGCTGGTTTTGCTGGGTGCGGCGGCATGGTACTGGTGGCAATATGTGCGTCCGAATTTGAGTAGCGGTGGTCGGCCCGTCGCGACCAAGCCATCAGCAGACAAACTCGCGGTAGTGCCGAATGAACTAGTGCTATCAGAGGCACCGACACCTGCGCTCGCGGCCACGCCAGAAAAAATTGGCGAACAAGCCAATGCGGCCGCCAATACAGCTACTACAGTTTCCGCAATACCGACCTTGCAGCCTGAAAACTCCACGCCCCTGAGTGCACCGCCGGTGGGAGCCGTACCCGCAGCCACCCCGGCGACGAGGGGTTTGACTCTGGCGCCGGCCGGTGCTCCCATCCCAACCGCATTGGTCAATCCTGAAACGGCCAACATCCCGGCCAAGGAGTCAACCAATCTGAAAGCCGACCCGAATGCGGTGACGCGTCCTGCGGGCACCAGTGTGCTGGCATTCAAATTTACCGGTGAATCGTGGATTGACGTCGTTGATGGTCGAGGCAAAGCGCTGGTCTCGCGCCGTTTCAAGGCGGGCGAGACTAGCGAGCTTGTTGGCCGCGCGCCGTTTTCAATTGTCGTCGGTAATGCGGCGCAAGTTAAAATGACCTACAACGGCAACGACTTTGATTTAACGCCGCACACCCGTGTTGCCGTGGCACGCGTCACATTGAAGTAGCTTCACGTTTTTTATTTTTTTGAAATAGATCCACAACGAATCCAGAAAGAACCTGCCGAGTCACGCTATGTTTAATCTTCCTCCTCGCCGCCGTTCGCGCCAAGTCAAAGTCGGTCATGTGCTCGTCGGTGG
>JAYVYF010000482.1:0-2403 GCA_043784585.1 Burkholderiales bacterium | reverse complement strand
CTGCAGGCATCAATCCAAACCCAAACGCAAGTGTCGGCACCGCAAAACGCGACCAAGGCTCGGACGCTGCGACGACAGTTTCAGTGCCGGCGAATTCTTTTCTGGATCGTTCGTACGCGTCCTCGACTGTATCTGCACCTGCCGGAACTCGCGATGTCGACCCGGCAAATTTCAAATCAGGCGGCAGACCCGTTGCGGACGCATTTCCGTTTTCCAGTGAATTGGTATCACTGCTGGTCTCGCGTTCGTTGAATGTCGCTTCGCTTGCGGGGAGTGTGGCGGGCAATAGCGGCTCCGCAAACAGTGGCTCAGCTGACGCGCCAAAGCCTAATTTTTGGATTGCAGGCACGGCAAATTTTGGTTTGCGCCAGGCAAATTCGCAGCGCTCGGCGCTGGATTTCAGCACCAGCGGCATTAGTCTAGGGCTTGACCAACGATTCAGTGACCAACTTTTACTAGGCTTTGGTGCAGGCTTTGCGCGCGATAAAACACAGATTGGCAATGATGGCTCTGAGAGCCGCGCCAGTGGCTATTCCGGGGTCGCCTACGCCAGCTATCAACCCGGCTCGCAAACGTTTATTGATGGTCTCATCGGCATCGGCTCGCTCGATTTCAAAAGCCGACGCTACGTCGCGGTAATGGACGCCATGGCCAGTGGAAATCGTCGCGGCACGCAGATCTTTGGATCGGTCGCAGCCGGGTACGAATATCGCAATAATGGAGTGCTTTTATCGCCCTACGGTCGCCTCGATTATTCGTCCAACAAGCTGAAAGAAAGTGGTGAGACCGGCGCAGGCCAATATGCGCTAACTTTTTTTGGGCAGACCACGCCGTCGCTGCAAGGTGTCGCGGGATTCAGGGCCGAAACTATTAACAACACCAGTTTTGGCACCGCCACGCCGCGTTTGCGGTTGGAGTATCGGCATGAGTTTCAAGGTAGCAGTGATGCCTCGGTGGGCTATGCCGATTTGGCCGGTGGGCCGCGCTTTGGGATTTATACGGGTTCGGTGGCGCGCAATGGACTGGCGGTAGGCTTCGGTGCGGATTTTGTTCGCCGCGAAGGGCTCAAAATCGCGCTGGATTACGAATTGCTACATAGCTTTAACCGTGATACCAATCAATCGATTCGCCTCAATATGACTCAGGATCTCGACGGGCGCGGCGGGCCGTTTACGTGGGTTCCATCCAAGCCGAACGATATTCAGGTCGATGCCGGTTATGTTTTTGACGGCAACGTCACCCGCGCAAAAGAATCCACTAACAAGCGTTCTGATCGCTCCACTAGCCTGAACGCAGGCCGGGCACTGGTTTATACCTTTGATCGCTTTCCCAATATTCGCGCACTGGTAACGTACTCTGCCGGCGGTGAAAAATTTCAGAACTATGATGGCTTAAGCCGCGCCAGTGCTGGTTTGCAGGGCGAATTGCAATATCGTCCGTCAAGTGAATTTGATGCCGCCACATTTTCTGTCACGGCGCAATCATCGGGCGAGTATTTTCAATCGGTGTTGCGCCGTGGGTTCCGGTCTTCCATTGCCGGCTCAGTGCGGGCGCCTATAACGGATCGCGTCAACATTTCAGCCGCCCTGGCGCACAACGAACGTGACGCGCGCAGCGATGTATTCAAGAGCCGCGACAATGTCCTGCGCTTCGGCGTGGATTACGCTTTCAGCGCCACCGAAGCGCTATATTTAAACGGTGAATTCAGGCGAGGGCATTTTGTTTCCACCGGCAAGGCATCGCTCGAAAATTTATCGATTGCAGATGTATTTGTGGTCGATGATGCATTCCTGGGCACCGGTTTCCTGACCTATCGTACCAAAGGCAAAACAGTACTTTCCACGCTCGGCTATAACCTCGGTTTGGGTCAGGTTCATTCGATCGATCTTTCATGGCGCAGAGCAATGTCCACCCCTGAATTTCGGCCTAGTTTTGCGACCTCGCCACGCAGCTATGTGGTGGATCAATATTCCCTTGTTTACCTGATGCGATTCTGAAGGAGTTGATCGTGTTTAATGTATTTGTGGTTGGTGTTTTGCGTAAAAGAGCGGCATTCCCCGGTCTGTCGATCATGACCGCTATGTTGTTCATCGCGGCTACTCTGGCGGGCTGTGGCGGTGGCGGCAGTAGTACGGCAGATAATGTGCCTGGCCCAAGCCCCGCGGCACCGGTTGCTGCAACGGAGCCCAGTGCATTTCTGTTGTTTCCCAATCCGCAGTTGCAGGCCGATGGCAGCAAACAAACGGATACACGCGCCTATGCGGACGCGTACTATGCGGCGATTGATCCGGCCAACGCCAGAGACACGCTGGCCAAGTGGAAAACCGCTAACGGTTTTGACTCTGGCGCGGGCACGCAGGTGACAGTGGTGTTTGGCGATAAGCGTGATCTGGGTTATGGCCG
>JAYVYF010000481.1:0-5443 GCA_043784585.1 Burkholderiales bacterium | reverse complement strand
TTGGAGCGTCGCGAGCTGGGCACAGGTGGTTTCACCGATTTTGGCGATTTCTTTACTAATAGCTTTTTTATCATGCTGCGACTTTACCCTAGGATGGGGTGGAGAGGCAGCGCTTATTGCCCGAATCTGCATGCGCTATATTCATGCCATCAATTCGGAAAACTCTCCAAGGGCATACAGCTGGCTATTCCCAGCCATTTCCACCCCAAGCCCCGCCCCAATGCTAGAGTTTACAAACCCTACTGCTCTCCCATCGGTCGCCCATTCTGCAAATACCCCCCATCAAAATCCGGCTGACGGCGCAGATCCAGCGTGAACGGAAAGGCAGGATTCTTGCCTTCAGCCTTGACGCCCATGGGCCCCGGGGTATGTCCAATTTTTTGGAATCTTGCGACGCGCCTAGCTTCGGCTTCGAAGGCGTTGACGGGAAAGGTATCGTAGTTACGGCCACCGGGATGGGTGACGTGATAGGTGCAGCCGCCGACTGATCGCTGGGCCCAGGTATCAACGACGTCGAACACCAGCGGGGCTTGTACGCCGATGGTGGGATGCAGCGCCGACGGTGGTGCCCACGCGCGGTAGCGCACCCCGGCGACGTATTCGCCGGCCACACCCGTGGCGGTCATTGGCACGATGCGTTGGTTACAGGTCACCACATGGCGATTGCTGACTAACCCACTGACTTTAATTTGCATGCGCTCCACCGATGAATCCACATAGCGGGACGTGCTTGAGCCCGCCATTTCCTCGCCCAATACATGCCACGGCTCAATCGCCTGACGGAGCTCAAGCTCCACGCCTTGATAGGCAACCGTGCCATAACGCGGAAAGCGAAATTCCAGGAATGGGGCGAGCCAATCGAAAGCAAATTTGTAGCCGTCAGCATTGAGATCATCAACGACATTTTTAATATCCTGCGCCACGAAATACGGCAGCATAAAACGATCATGCAGCTCAGTGCCCCAGCGAATCAGCGGCGCACGATACGGTGTCTTCCAGAAACGTGCGATCAACGTGCGCAACAACAGCATTTGCGCCAAACTCATTTGTGGGTGCGGTGGCATCTCGAACGCGCGAAATTCCAGCAAGCCCAAACGGCCAGTCGGGCCATCAGGCGAATAAAGTTTGTCGATGGAGAATTCGGCGCGATGCGTATTGCCGGTGAGGTCAATCATAAAGTTGCGCAGTAGACGATCCACCAACCACGGCTGCAACGATTCTTCGCCGGATTTCGCTTTCACGTCCATCTGCTCGAAGGCGATTTCAAGCTCATAGAGATTATCGTCGCGCGCCTCATCAACGCGCGGGCTCTGCGAGGTCGGCCCGATAAACATGCCGGAAAAAAGATACGACAGCGCAGGATGGTTTTGCCAATAGGTGATGAGTGAACGCAGCAAATCAGGACGCCGCAGCAATGGCGAATCGGCTGGCGTGATGCCACCGACGGTGACATGGTTACCACCGCCCGTACCCGTGTGGCGGCCATCCAACATAAATTTTTCAGTACCGAGCCGCGTCTGGCGTGCTTCTTCGTAAAGCGTCTCGGTATTCGCGGCCAATTCATCCCACGAAGTTGCCGGATGGATATTGACTTCGATGACACCAGGGTCCGGCGTGATCGCGAATTTATTGATGCGCTTGTCTGACGGCGGCGTATAGCCTTCCACACGCACCGCAAGTTTTAATTTCGCAGCGGTGGTTTCGATGGCGGACACCAGCGCCAAATAATCTTCAAGCAATGCAAGTGGCGGCAGGAAGGTATGAAGCACGCCACCGCGAGCTTCAACACAAAGCGCGGTGCGAACAATATCTTTCGCGGATTCACCCAGTTTGAGCGTACGCTCTGCCGGCGCTTCCAGCATCGATTGTGTCAAAGAGCCGAGTGTCGCAGCCAGAGCATCCTGGTTTTCAAAAGGGTCTACTTCAATGATCGTTTCGGCATCTCTAGGTGCGACTGCGGGCAACGAAGCCAGCGGCAAACGGAAGCCAATGGGTGAATCACCTTCGAGCAGAAAAAGACTTTTTGTTGGTAAGGGCCATGTGCTGGAAAGCCACGTGGAAAGCCACGCTTGCGACAACTTCCCAGGCAATGCCATGGGCAGCGGGGTGGCCAACACTGCTAGATGATCTTTTGATTTTCTCGACTCGTGTTCAAACGCTTTTAGCGGCAACACATACCCTACCGCCTCGCCAATCTGGCCCGCAAGCTGCGCCAGTAATTTCGCGCGTCCACCCGCATTTTTCAGGGCAGGATCGAGCGGATCAAGATTCACCGGTAACTGGCTCTCATCACGAATCGTGCGCCATACGCTCTCGTAAGCGGGGATCGCATAGTCCGCGTGCAAACCGAGCTCGTTCGCGAGCGCGTAGGCGAACGCTTTGGCATCCGCGTGCGTGGAGGGCGTTTCAGATTTTGAGAACGCAATCAGTGAATCATCACGCCAAACCGGCACGCCATCGGGCCGCCAAAAACATGACAGCGCCCAGCGCGGCAACGGCTCACCGGGGTACCATTTGCCCTGGCCAAAATGCAGCATCGAGCCAGGCGCAAATTTGCCTTTTAGGCGCTGCAACAGCGACGTCGCCAGCTCCAACTTTTTGGGGCTCAGCGCGGTGATGTTCCACTCAGCACCCTCCATATCGTCAATCGAGACGAAGGTCGGTTCGCCACCCATTGTCAGACGCACATCGCCGCTTTTTAATTCGCGGTCCACTGCTTGACCCAGCGCCGTAATGGCGTGCCATTGCGCATCGGTATAAGGCTTGGTCACACGCGGGTCTTCGTGAATCCGCGTCACCGCCATGGTGAAATCGAGCTTCGATTCGCAAGGATCGGTGAAGCCGGAAACTGGCGCGGCCGATGAAGGAATGGCGGTGCATGCGAGCGGGATGTGACCTTCGCCTGCGAGTAACCCCGAAGTAGGATCGAGCCCGATCCAGCCCGCGCCGGGCAGATACGCTTCGCACCATGCATGTAAATCGGTGAAATCTTTGTCTGTGCCCGATGGGCCATCGAGGGACTTTTGATCGGCGACCAATTGAATCAAATAGCCGGACGCAAACCGCGCGGCAATACCAAAATTGCGCAAAATCTGCACGAGTAGCCAGGCCGAATCGCGACACGATCCCTGACCGCTAGAAAGTGTATATTCCGGCGGCTGCACGCCAGGCTCCATGCGGATGAGGTAGCGAATGTCCTGCTGCAATTTTTGATTAAGCGCGACCAGAAAATCAATAGTCACCATGCCCGGTCTGATGAGATTCGCCTTTGCGTAGTCAATCCATGCCTGCCCCAATGGGCCGATGGGGTCTGCCTCAAGATAGGCGGTTAATTCACGTTTGTTGTCCGCTGTGTAGCTGAAAGGGAACGTGTCCGCGTATTTTTCGACAAAAAAATCAAACGGGTTAATCACCGTCATATCGGCAACGAGATCGATTTCAATCGATAGCTCGTTAGATTTATCCGGAAAAACCACCCGCGCCAGCCAATTGCCGTAGGGGTCTTGCTGCCAATTGATAAAATGCTTGTCGGGTTTTACTTTCAGCGAATAGCTTTCAATTGGTGTGCGGCAATGTGCTGCGGGGCGCAAGCGTACCTCGTGCGGCGAGAGGTTTACGGCACGATCAAAGGTGTAGTGGGTTTTGTGATGGAGTGCGACGCGGATTGTCATTGGGGGGGCTTTTTTTTCGTCGTTTCCGCGCCTCGAATGGGGTCTCTATCGAAAGGCGGGAATCCAAGTTCGTTTATGCACAGATATCGGCAAACAAGTCGCACCAATTTCCGTTATTTGATTGAATCAGATTGGCCTTCCAATCGCGATTCCACTTTCTAATCCGCTTTTTGCGGGTGATTGCGTCATACATTGTTTGATCAAACTCACTCCATCCAATCAGGATCCGGCAACTCCGCAAACACCCTTCGTAACCCGCCACCCCAACGCTGCCGCAACATCGAAAAATACGGGTCGCCATCGCGAATCCGCTGCTGCACACCCACGCGCAACGAGTCATTCGGGTACCACAACATATCAATCGGCAAGCCAACCGAAATATTGGATTTCACCGTCGAATCAAACGAAATCAGCACACACTTTGCGGCTTCTTTTTGCGGGGTGGCAGTGGTCACTACACGGTCCAAAATTGGTTTGCCGTATTTTGATTCGCCCAGCTGAAAATACGGGGTCTCGTCGCAAGTCTCGATAAAATTACCCTGCGGATAAATATGAAAAAGACGTTGCTCCTCACCTTTAATTTGTCCCCCCACCACAATATTGGCCGAGGCCTCAATACCACTCTGCATCAATGCCGGGCCGTCGCGCGCAGCCATCTCGCGCAGGGCGTTGCCGGTGAGTGAGGCCACGTCAAACATCGAGGGTACATTCCAGATCGTTTCGGTACCTGCTTCGGCGTGCAAATGTCGGTCCAGGATATTGATGACGCCTTGTGTCATGGCGAGATTACCGCTGGAAAGCACGACGATGACGCGGTCATCATTTTTTTCGTAAACGCGCATTTTGCAAAATGTGGCGATATGATCCACGCCGGCATTGGTACGCGAGTCAGACGCGAAAATCATTCCAGAATCGAGCTTGATGGCAACGCAGTAAGTCATGTCGTTAATTAATAATTGTTATGGTTGAGCTGTTTTGGGGGCTAATACCGGCACTGTTGATTCGAAGAACGATTTGTCAATTTCACCACCGAGGCGGTGGGTTGAATCGAGAAACGCCGTCAGATATTCGTGCAGGCCACTGCTAAATATATTTTGAACCGTGCCGAATTGAAGCGCCGCAAAAATTTCGCCCGCTTGCCGGGTGGCTTCAAGTGAGGCCGAATTTTGGACTTTACATAGAATTTCATAAATTTCCTGAAAGCAAAAGCGTAAGGAACGCGGAATATCGTCCCGCAATACTAGCAGCTCTGCCACTTTCAGCGGCGTAATTACATCCCGATAAACCTTGCGATATGATTCGAACGCTGACACCGAGCGCAGCACGGCCGACCATTGATAATAATCCACTGCCCCGCCCACGTCTTCCACGCTGGGAAGCAGCACATGGTATTTGACATCCAGCATTCGCGCGGTATTGTCGGCACGCTCCATATAAGTGCCGATTCGGTGAAACTGAAACGCCTCATCGCGACGAATGGTGCCGAAGGTGACCCCACGGAATAAATGCGAACGTTCTTTTACCCATTCAAAAAACGACGAAATGCCGCGCGCGTACAGGCGATCTTCGTCCATGTTCTGCATCTCAAGCCAGGTACCGTTCAACACTTCCCACATTTCGCTGGTGATGGTGCCGCGGACAGCTCTTGCGTTCTCGCGGGCTTGTTTGGCGCAGTTGTAAATCGATGATGGGTTCTCGGCATCGAGTGCCATGAAATGCAGCACTTCTTTTGAGTTAACAATGGAATGCCGTCCGCTGAATGGAAACAGGGT
>JAYVYF010000480.1:0-2285 GCA_043784585.1 Burkholderiales bacterium | reverse complement strand
CCAAATCCCTTGATAAGCTGGAAAAGGCTGGCACATTGCTTGCTATGCAGCCTGACGCTGCGGTCTAAAAATTCATTCAAGCTGAAGCCGTGACGCGGCTCACCATAAATCACGCCGTTGGCAGCGTGTCAGACCTAGCCTAAAATGTAACTATCGTCCCCATACCCATAAGACACCATGAAACTTATCCCATCCCGACTAGCCACCCGCCTATCCGCCGCTGCCTTTATTTTTACGATGTTTGTTGGCGTGGTCGCAAATGCCCAGCAGCCGGTTGCCCAAGAGGGCGATTTTATTTTGCGGGATTTCAAATTCAAATCTGGCGAGGTGATGCAATCGCTCAATATTCATTACACCTCCCTTGGTAAGCCAGTACGGGACGCAAATGGGCGTGTGACCAACGCAGTGCTTTTACTGCACGGCACCGGTGGCTCGGGCAAAAGCTTGATGCGTCCTATCTTTACCGATGTGCTGTTCGGCCCAAGCCAGCCGCTGGATGCCGAGCGCTATTACATCGTGCTGCCCGACGGCATCGGCCACGGAAAATCGAGCAAACCCAGCGATGGTCTGCGCGCAAAATTTCCGCAATACGATTACGACGATATGGTGCTCGCGCAAAAGCGTCTGCTGGAGGAGGGCCTTGGTGTGAATCATCTGCGCTTGATCCTCGGCACCTCGATGGGTTGCATGCATGCTTTTGTGTGGGGTGAATCGTCGCCAGAATTCATGGACGCGTTAATGCCGCTGGCCTGCTTGCCGGTGCCGATCGCTGGTCGCAACCGTATTTGGCGCAAGATGTTGATTGATGCCATTCGCAATGATCCCGAGTGGGTCGGTGGCAATTACGCAAAGCAGCCACGGATGGGGCTGACGGTCGCGGCCAATATGCTGATCCTGGCGGGTGGCGCGCCAATTCAAATGCAGAAAAATTATCCAACGAGGGATACCAGCGATACTTTTGTGGGCGAGGCGGTTGCGCGTGACTTAGCCGATCTTGATGCCAATGATTTGCTGTACGCTGTCAGCGCCTCGCGTAACTATGACCCGTCGGCCAAACTCGAATCGATCCGCGTGCCGGTGATGTACATCAATTCAGCGGATGACTTCATCAACCCGCCCGAGCTCGGCATCGCCGAGCGGGAAGTTAAGCGAATCGCGCAGGGACGCTTTGTGTTGTTGCCCGCCTCAGAAAAAACCTTCGGCCACGGGACACATACGCGGGCTTCGGTCTGGCAGCAGTATCTAAACGAATTACTCGAAAAGTCGGTGCGAAAATAATGCGTAAAAATTTGCGCTTTATTAGTACAAGACGAAAATGTTGCCTTGTCCTGTAAATAGCGATCCATGTAAACGTCAACTCTTACCCCTTGTCCCGCGGGACTGAGCGACAAGCCACTCTGCAACGTCAACTAGCTTGCTATATCTCGTCGAGATTTACGATGAGGTATGGCGATCCAGTCGTTCAAATGCTCAGGAACAGAAACCTACATAGAAATCAGCGTGTCGCGCGTTTTGCAAATATCGAGGCATCGGCGCGGCTCGAGCTGGAGCAGCTTAATGCGGCGGCAACCTTAGATTTTTGGCTTCTCCACCGGGCAACCGTCTCGAGGTACTCAAACGCGCCCGCAAAGGCCAACGTAATATTCGTATCAACGATCAGTTTTGCGTTTGCTTTGTTTGGACTTCACAAGGTCCCACTAATGTCGAGATTTAGACTGCGCGCCGTAGAGGGCGCATTTTTCTATTTTTTAGTAGATGAGCCAATTCCGGTTGCGGCGCATTAATAACTTGTACGTTGAACAAGTTTTAAAGGGTGGTCTAAAGAGATCTGCTAGGCTTCGGTGATGAATTTACGGTGGTCGCTGGTCAAACAATGAAGCTTTTTTACCCAACGAATTGTGCCAACTCATTACACCGCCCTACTCGGCTTTGGTTTCGCGCGACAACAGCAATTTCACAATTTGTATGGGCTCGGCACGGTCGAACAGTAACGCGCACACAGCTTCGGTGATGGGCATATTCACGCCGTAAACGTTAGCGAGTTTAAGTGCTACCGCGGCAGAATTAACGCCCTCGGCCACATGCCCCAATTCAGCCAAAATTTCATTAAGTGATTTGCCGCTGCCATTGGCCAATGCCATGCCCACGCTGCGGTTGCGCGAGAGGCTGCCGGTAGCCGTTAAAATTAAATCGCCTAATCCCGTTAAGCCCATGAATGTTTCTGCTTTACCGCCCATCGCCACGCCCAGCCTGACCATTTCGGCCAAGCCACGGGTGATGATTGC
>JAYVYF010000479.1:0-7959 GCA_043784585.1 Burkholderiales bacterium | reverse complement strand
TAGACTTTTGGGCCGAGTTGGGCAAAACGCGCTCTGGCGATGAGCTCCGCGCTTTTCTGTTCCACTGCACTGACCTCATTTTCGTAGCGCTTGCGAAGTTCGCGAGCACGAACGTCAATATCACGACCAGCTTTAGGAACGCATCGTCGGATTTATCAATGGCGGCGCGCTCCCCTTGCCAGAGCGCTTTGCGCAGCGCCGGATCGCCCAGCTTGGTGTTATCGACCAAACGCTGCGCCACTTGCGCAGGAGACTCCTTGCCTAAAATTTGCACCACAAACGGGTCATCGGTGCCCAGCGTTTCACGCAATTTGGTCAGCGAGAATTCAAGCTTCAATTTTTCAAATTCAGGATAAATCGGCGCAGGCGAAAACACCTGACGTTCAGTAAGCGGCAGGCGCGCCGACGAAAACTCAGGCAGACGATCACCATTTGCTTTGACGCGCTCGTCAGCGCCGCGCACCAGCGCGCGCGCCAGCGAAAAATAGCGCGAGTTAAATGCACGTCCGCCTTCGACCGCATCGTATTCGCTGGCGATGTCGCGATAAACCGCCTGCGCTTTTTCAATCGCGCCCCATGCGTCTCCCACTTCTGCTTTCAGCTTGGGATTAGCATTCACAAATTTTTTCAGCGACGCTTCGTCCGATCGTTTGCGCGTCATCAATTCCGGCGACTGTAGTGCGATCAATTCGCCGGACGCAACCTTGAGTCCGTTCTCCAGAAAATACAGATCGTTATAAGCCATCCGCGCTTGCTCGGGTCCCAACTTGCGATATTCGGTCAGTACACCGCGCAATTCGTAACCGCGGCGCATGGTGCTAATCAAACGTACATCACGCAATGTTTCGAGTTGCGAAATAGTCAGCAGACGATTGGTACGACCTGGATTGCCGGCGGTAAATACCAATTCATCCGCTTTGGGGCCGCTGGCACTAAACGGAAAATAATCTTTGACCGCAGCAGGTTTGCCGTTTTCGTATGCACGCAACATTGATGCATCAAGACCAAAACGCGGGAAATTAAAGTTGTCGGGATCACCTCCAAAGTTAGGCGCCGCATCTTCCGGCGCCCACACCAGTCGCACATCTGAAAATCGATGGTAACGATATAAATGATATTGCCCACCTTGATAGAGCGTCACCACGCTGCAGCGCACGGTGTCATTTTTATCACCTACACAATCGGCCGCCAGCTTGGCGCTCATCGCGTTCTGCGCGTTTTTGTAGGCCTCTCCGGTCAGCCCTTTGGTCGCCGAATTCATTTCTTGGGTCTTGTCAGTGATCTGCTCAAGGCGGCTTACTTCCGTTGCGGGGCATTGCAGTTCGTCTTCATGTTTTCTGGCCAGAAAGCCGTCCTGCAAATAGTTTTTCTTTGCGCTCGAAATTTGTTGCAAACATCCTGCCACGCAATGATGGTTGGTCAGCACCAAACCTTCGGGCGAAATCATCGACGCTGAACAGCCACCCAAATTCACGGCAGCGCGCATGGCGTGATCCACCCAGTCTTTGTCAGGTGTAAAAGAATATTTGGACTTCAGCGCGTCGCGTGGCAAATTATCAAAAGTCCACATGCCTTCGTCAGCAATGACCAGGGCGGGTAGCGACGCTAAAAATAGTATCGTTAAAGAAATCAAAAAAGTGGCGCGCAGATTCATGAACTAAAAACCTTTCAAGCGGGGGAGAGCAACGAATGAATGAAGAAGCATGGCTTTTCAAGGGCCTAATTTTAATCGCAATCAAGTCTTGGTTTTCAAGATTATAAAGAAATAGGCGAGATCAATATCACCACCGGCAAGCGCTCCGCCGAGGCCGGTAACATTCGCTTGCAATTTGGGTGCTGCGGGTGTTGGCAGATTAAGCTGAATTAACGTGCGGCAACCTCGCAACCAGCTTGAACTAGACAGTTCTTCAGCAAGTTTTAAATAAGCGCCAGATTCGGCATCGTCCGGCGCAGCTGGAGTTTTCCGCTGCTGACGTCCCGGGCAAAATGCACACTGCGCGCGGCCGCGTGTATATATAAATTGTAGCCGCCAAAATGGGTGGCGGCATAGTTGTATACGCCACCCAAATCAGCTTCCAGACGATTCACTGCCGCCTCAAAAAAAGCTGGTGTCTGCTGCACCAAATCTTCGCCCGATTTGTAAAGCACCTCATCACCTGCCGCGGTGCGTTTAACGGCAATGCCAGCATCTACAAACTCCGGGTATAAGCGATAGCGACATTTCTCGAGGTAACAACGATCCGCCATTTGCGCCATGATTTCGGCAGAGCCCAGTAAATTGCCCACCAGCCGCAGCAGAGGATTGTTGATTGCGATATCAGCAGCATCCTTCTCATTGCCAGTGAAATGCAGGAGTTCAGCCCCTGATTCCTGAAATTCAGCGAGTCCAATTCTCGGCAAGTATTCGCGTAAAAATTGGGTGCCGCGCGACACATGTGAAGATGTATAAAATGCGCCGCTCGACACCGTCGTATCGTTAGTTTTTTTTACGAAGCCGACATCATGAAACAGTGCCAGCGACACACCAAGCTGATACAAGCGCGCATCCAGCGGCGGAGAATCAAGCCGTGAACGCTCGTAGCCGTCCATCAGGCGTGTCATCGCCAGCGTCACCTCCATAACATTTTGCACGTCGTGAAATACGGTATCACTAGCCTGATAGCCTGGGTAATCTCCCCGATAAAGCGCTGCGAAATCTGCAAAAGCCTGTTCCATCGACGCATGAGCCACGCCCGGATAGAGCAGACGGAACAAGCGATTGATCTCGCGTTCAACGCTTTCCCGGTCCGTGGTTTGAATACGGTTGGTGACATCGAAATCATTACGGCGGACTTGCATTACAGTTCCATTCAAAATTTCCACTGCTGTTTTTCTGCTGTGGCTTTCCCCTCAAACTGACCTGCATGGGGAAATTATTTGTCGATCAGCTGTCGTTTTGTGACACTTTTAGGCGCTTTATGCCGCGTAGAGCTCGATAAATTTCTAGATTTTCTGCCCGCGTCGTGCAGCCAAAACACGTTTAAAACCTTCCCAACCCCTTTATGCGCGTCTCCGAACGAGGTATATTCGCCGTAAAGGAAATCCATATTTCATGTCCAATTTTGAATCTGGCGGGTCTGACAATAGTGCTGCTATAGGGGCACGCATCATAGAGCTAAAAGAAGAACATCGCGGCCTTGACTTGGCCCTAAATGCTCTCGCCGCCGCCCCAATGCACGACCAATTGCAACTACGCCGCATGAAAAAACGCAAACTGTTGCTCAAAGATCAAATTTCTTTTCTGGAAGCACAACTGACGCCAGATATTCAAGCTTGAGCACCGGCCGGGCCACCTGACACGTGCGCACCAAAAATATTGGCGGCTTATCTGCGCTGTGATCTATTTTTAAAACTTTCGGCATTCGAAAACGGGCGATAATTCACCGCGTGAGTTGCCTTAAACGTTTGTCTGATTTGTAACTCTATGTTGACTCAGCATAAAAAGTGCAGTTCCCAAATATCAAATTTTCTTGGGGTTGCTCACTGCTGATCGTTCGCTGCGCGCCCACCTCTGAAATGGTTGATAGAGACGCCAAAATAATCCTTTCGCCTATGAAAAAAATTTTTCCTTTATCTGGCTCGCCCGCTTCTGGTTTCCCGTCTTCACCTATTTCGCTTTGGCAAATAGCAGGAGCTATCGCACTACTCTTTCTGGTCGGTTTAAGTGCATTTTGGTATGGAAAAAACCAATCTGCTGCGCCAGCAGGTTCAGCGGGCACGGCCATCGCCGCGGCTAAACCAGATGTCCCAGCAGGCAATGCAACGGTGGTGGAGGCCGCAACGGTTAAAACCTCGCAATTAGCGCAGGGTATTACTGCCGTTGGCTCGCTTCGATCCGATGAGTCGGTGGTTATTCGGCCAGAGGTGGCAGGCCGCATAGCTGAGATATTGTTTCAGGAAGGTAAGCCGGTGCGCAAAGGCGCGCCAATGGTTCGCTTTGATGCCTCCGTCCAGCAGGCCGAGCTGCAACAAGCCGCCGCCAATTTGAACCTGAGCAAAAATAAATTTGACCGCGCCGTGGATTTGCAGAACAAGGGTTTCATATCGAGCCAAGCTAAGGATGAAGCAGACAACAACTATAAGGTGGCACAAGCTTCATATGATCTTGCGTTGGCCAAACTAAGCAAACTTGAAATCAAAGCGCCATTTTCCGGTACCGTCGGCCTGCGACTGGTGAGCATTGGCGATTACATTCGCGACGGCCAGGACATCGCAAATCTGGAGTCGCTTGATCCGCTGAAAGTTGATTTTCGGGTTCCCGAAATATTTTTAAAGCAGGTTGCATCGGGCCAGGCCCTGCAAGTCAATCTGGACGCATTCCCCAACCAGGCATTTGAAGGCAAAGTGGTAGCGATCAATCCCTTGCTCGATGCCAATGGCCGCTCCATCGTTATCCGTGCCGTGGTTAAAAATGCCGACGCGCGATTACGACCCGGCATGTTCGCGCGCGTTCGCCTACTCACGAGCGATGTGCAGGATGCCATCACCATTCCCGAGCAGGCCCTGATGCCACAGGGCGAAGAGTTTTACGTGTTTCGCGTCAGCGAAGGGCGCGCGATGCGCATTAAAGTCGAAATTGGTCAACGTCGCGAAGGCGTGGTGGAAATTCTGCGTGGCGTGGGCAAAGATGACGTGATTGTCACCGCCGGCCAGCTCAAAATCCGCGATGGCGCTGCCGTAAAAATCGCGAGCGCCACTGCGCTGCTGGTGGCGCCTTCGCCAAGCTCGACTGCAACGACCACTCCTCTAGTTTCACCGAAGGGTTGATCGCTGGGCGCGCGGTGTGCCTTCACGTACTGCGATATTACAAAATCGCAGCAAGCTCGCGCAACGAATGATTCATACCCCGCGTAAAGGCCAAAGGGTTTGGAAACTTAAGAGCTTAAGGATTTAATCATGGTTCTGTCTGATATTTGCATCAAGCGACCCGTATTTGCCACCGTGATATCGTTGGTGATCGTACTGATCGGCATTATTTCGTACTCGCGATTGTCGGTGCGGGAATTGCCTAAAATTGACGAGCCGATTGTAAACGTCACCACCATGTATCGAGGCGCATCCGCAGATGTAATCGAGTCTCAGGTAACGAAGCCGCTTGAAGACTCGTTGTCCGGCATCGAGGGGGTTGATGTCATGACATCCACTTCCAGAAGTGAGCAGAGCGACATTACCGTGCGCTTCAAACTTTCGCGCAATCCGGATTCTGCCGCCGCCGATGTTCGCGACAAAGTCTCACGCGTGCGCGGACGCTTGCCGCAAGCCATTGACGAGCCGATCATCGCCAAAACCGAGGCCGATGCGTTTCCGATTATTTTTATTGCCTTTGCCAGCAAACGCCACACCCAAGTAGAACAATCCGATTACGCCAACCTCTACATCCGGCCGCGCCTGGCGACGTTGCCCGGCGCTGCCGACGTGCGCATCAATGGTGAGCGCAAAACGTCGATGCGCGTGTGGCTGGATCGCACCAAACTCGCGGCATACAAGCTTACGCCAGCCGATATTGAAGACGCAGTGCGCCGCCAAAACGTCGAGATTCCGGCGGGTCGGATTGAAAGTTCGCAGCGCGAATTTAATGTTTTGTCGCAAACCGATTTACTCACACCTGAGCAGTTTGGCGCGGTGATTATTCGCGATGCGTCGGGCTACCCAGTGCGGATTCGTGACGTCGCACGGGTCGAGATTGCGCCTGCTTCAGAACGCACCATTACCCGCTTTCGCGGCGATCCGGCGATATCACTCGGCGTGGTGCGCCAGTCCACGGCCAACACCCTGGATCTAGCGATTGCGGTTCGAAAAGAAATCGAAGAAATCAACAAGACATTACCCGACGGAATGAAGTTGTCGATGACATACGATTCGGCCGTGTTTATTGAAGAATCTACTAAAAATGTTTTTCACACGGTGCTGGAGGCTATCGCGTTAGTGGCGATTGTGATTTTTATTTTCCTGCGCAATGTTCGGGCCACGCTGATTCCACTGGTGACCATCCCGATTTCATTGATCGGCACATTTACGCTCCTGTATGCCGCGGGTTTTACGATCAATATTTTGACGCTGCTGGCGATGGTGCTGGCGATCGGGCTGGTGGTCGACGACGCCATTGTAGTGATGGAAAATATCTACCGCAATATGGAAAACGGCATGAAACCGTTTGAGGCTGCGTTGGTGGGATCGCGCGAGATTGGTTTCGCAATTATCACCATGACCATCACGCTGGCGGCGGTCTACGCGCCGCTCGCGTTCGGGCAAACGCGCACCGATCGGTTGTTTATTGAATTCGCGCTGGCTCTCGCCGGCGCAGTCGTGGTATCCGGCTTCATCGCGCTAACGCTATCACCGATGATGTGCTCAAAACTATTGAAGCACGAGCCATCACACGGTCGTGTTTACAACGCAATCGAAGGTTTTTTCATCTGGCAGACCGAGGCGTACCGCCGCTACCTCACAGCGTCGTTGAACAAACGATGGATTGCGGCATGCATCTGGCTGGCATTCGTTGGCATTTCCATACCCTTGTTCACGAACCTCAAATCAGAGCTGGCGCCGATTGAAGATCGCGGCGTGATCTTCGGCGTTGTGAGCGCACCAGAAGGTGCAACGATTGGCTACACGGCTGGCTACATGGCGCAGGTTGAGAAAATTTACGCCAGCGTGCCTGAAGTTTCGCGCTTTTTTATCAATGCGGGAAATCCGACACCCGATGCCGGCTTTTCCGTCATGATCACCAAGCCATGGGCGGAACGCAGCCGCAGTACTATCGACATCGCCAATGGAATTCGTCCACAAATGCGGGCGATTCCCGGAATTAACGCGTTCCCGCTGACCCCGCCCACGCTGGGGGGACGTGAGAAACCGCTGCAGTTTGTATTGATGACGCAGGAGGAGTATCCGAGCCTTGCGCGGATGGTGGAGCGTCTGACCGAGGAGGCCAGCAAGTCACCCACCATGATCAATATCGATAGCGACCTGCGCCTGAACCAGCCTGAATTGCGCGTAGCTGTGAATCGCGAAAAACTGGGTGACCTCGGTGTGCCGGTGGAAACCGTCGGCCGCACGCTGGAGACGATGCTGGGTGGGCGCGTGGTCACGCGCTTCAAACAAGGCGGCGAGCAATATGATGTGATCGTGCAGGTCGCCCCGGATGATCGAAATACCCCAAATGATATATCTGATATTTTCGTCCGCTCCAAGGCGGGTGAAATGGTACCGCTGTCGAATTTGACCAATCTGCGCGAAGGCGTGGCACCGAAGAATCTGAACCACTTTAATCGGCTTCGGTCCGCCACCATCAACGCCGAAATCGCGCCGGGAGCAAGCCTCGGTGAAGCGCTGGCTGCGATGAATGCTGCCGCACAAAAAGCGCTGCCAAAAGTACAAACCGATCTCGCCGGACAGTCGCGGGAATTCGCAGAGGGCGCATCCACCCTGCTCCTCACATTCTCGCTTGCGCTGGCCTTTATCTACTTGGTTCTGGCCGCGCAGTTTGAAAGCTTTGTTGATCCCTTTGTCATCATGCTGACCGTGCCGCTATCGATCGCAGGCGCACTGATTGCGCTGTGGTTAACAGGCAACTCACTGAACGTATTTTCAAAAATCGGCCTCATTACATTGGTGGGCTTAATCACCAAACACGGTATTTTGATTGTTGAATTCGCGAATCAATTACAGAAACAAGGTCGCAGCCCGCGCGATGCAGTGGTGGAGGCGGCGGTGTTGCGCCTGCGGCCGATCTTAATGACGACCGGCGCGACCGTGCTGGGTGCCGTTCCGCTAGCAATTGCCACCGGCGCGGGAGCGGAATCACGGCAACAAATTGGCTGGGTAATTGTCGGCGGAATGACGCTCGGCACCTTGCTGACGCTGTTTGTGGTGCCGGCGTTTTATACCGTGTTTGCGCGCGGGCACAGTGTCCAGAAT
>JAYVYF010000478.1:0-1670 GCA_043784585.1 Burkholderiales bacterium | reverse complement strand
TGCACCAACAGATTTGCTGCGGATGTCTGTCGGCATCGAGGCGACGAATGATTTGATTGATGATTTTGAGCAGGCGCTCGACATTGCGTCGCAACCTGCCAACCAGATAACAATGCAAACGACATCACAAAGAATCCAGCATTATCTTTTCACCGCTAATCTCGATCATCTGATACCCGAATCAGCCGCAATTGAAACCGCGATTCACGCCTTCGTTTCAGCCCTTGGCAACCTGCCGCCCGACTTCAATCTCGATACGCTGTACACCTACAAAGTGCCGATGTTGAGCGAGGACGGCACGTGCTCTCTGATCGACGAGCTCGCACCACAGCCCTACGACATTGCGGCGATTCTAGGTGGTCGAAGTGATGCCAATACGCGCAAGCTTTTGTTACTAAATCAGCTGGTGGAGCATGCCATCCAGCTCACGGGTGCGGATTGGCTGGGGATTTACCAAACACGCAAAAGTAAACTAGCCGATCCGGTATTGGTAAAGCTCGCCTACCGTGGCCGACCCAGTCGTGCTGAATTTCCGTTGAACGAAACCTTCGCCACAGGCAGTACCAATTCAACTGTCGGCTTGAGTGGACATGCAAAAGTGATTGATGATGTTGCTGTGCATACCGCAGCGAGTGGGGCGTTTTATGTGTGCGACGATGAAGTGCAATCGGAGGCGTGCGTGCCGGTGCTAGATGAAAGCGGCAAGGTGCTGGGCATTATTGATGCTGAGGCTGCGCCGAAAGCGTTCTTCAATACTAACCGCATGATTCTGGTCGTGGCGATGGCGCTGGTGGTGCCGGCGTTGTTGCCGTAACTCAAAACCCTTGCATCTACGGGTGTTTCAGCGAGTTTGTTCTTGAAGCTGCACGTGCGTACTAGAGTTTATCGCGGGGTTCCCCCGCAAGCTGGACCGCAAACGCCTCCCGCTCGAAAACATTATCCCGATAAGCATCACCTCCTTTTAGGACAGCAATCGCACTCGCCGCCAAGTAAGCAAACGGAAAAATCACGCCCCAGCGTTCGTACTGGCGCACATGCGTATGCTCATGGGCGCGGAGCCTGAGTGCGGTTGCGCCATCGCGCGCAATGATGACGTGACCGAGCGTAATGGCTTGAATTTTGCCCCACGGATTTAGTAGCCAGAGTATGCGGGGAGCCACGCCATTGCTGGCTTCTACGGCATTTCCGATTCTCTCGCAGTGGCCGCCAGCGGTTTTGATGATGCCTGCGAGCGTCAGGCCGAGGAGCGTGATCGGTAGCGGCCACAGATAAATCCACCAGCGCTGCATCGCGACGCTACTTATTTGTTGAACGCTGCCCGAATGGTTTCAATGCGTTTGCGATTCACGCTGAAATCTTTTTCGCCAAGTCGTGATGCCGAGCGTGCATGGATCACACTAGCCTTAGCGTCCAGGGCAAATTCCACATCGTCGATGTAGCCCATCAATGCGCTTTTGAATTCTGCATATAAATAATTTTCACTATTGTTCACCACTGTCACGCGCGGTTCGGCCTTCACGATATTGACGATTTTTTTCCATGCGCTGGCGCTATCGCCCGAGAATGAAATTGGCTCAATGTAGTGCAGCGGGTCGGATTTGTCAGCTTGAGATGAAACGTTATTGGGCCGACGCGATACCGGCTTAAATTTGCTGTTGTTAAATCCTAAA
>JAYVYF010000477.1:0-4875 GCA_043784585.1 Burkholderiales bacterium | reverse complement strand
CTGAGGAAGTCGCCGGTTTATGCGCGTATTTGGCGTCTGACGAAGCCGCGTTTATCACCGGTGCAAATATTGCGATCAATGGTGGGCAACATATGCAGTAGATTTTTTCCTGAATGCGAAAGCTCTTTATTTAGCGGGTGTTTCAGGGTGTTTTTGCGCTGAAACGCTCGTTAATCTTAATGGTGGTCATAGGGACTTTGCGAAATAAAAAATTGCACGACCCGAAGTAAGTTTTGTGCCCTTTGAGTCATTGGCAATATTTGTAAATTCTATTTGGCGCGATGTGGAAAGACAGCGTTAAGGCGCCATTTGCTGAACCCATCCGTCTCCAAATGATCGACAACTTGCTTGAAAGGTAAAAATTAAGAGGTATGCTTTGGCCGAAAATCATTTCATTGCTGTCAACGGCCGCTCCGACGGCGTACTTTCGCAAATACGATTTTGTATATTGGTTAGGTCCTGAATGTGGCTTATTTAGTATCGATTCGGGTTGGCATTCAAGTTTGATACTGAAGATCGCGTGTTGGCCACCTGAGTTGTATCGGACAAATTGGTTTGTGCTTGCGCACTGGCTTTGTTTTTCGCCAACGCCACTCACACCGCTTGCTGACCTTTAAGCATCTCAAAAAAGGCAAGCATAGGTTTGGTATTGGATAAGTAGCCTGACGACCTAGGAGACCGCGTTTTTTCCTATGCGCTAATTTGTTCTAACTCGCCTATAAACTCGCTCTCCAATTAAATTGACGTAAACGGCTCTATGCGCCACCAAGATTTTTGCGCTATCGATTTCGGCACATCCAATTCTGCGGTCGCGATTCCCCAGCATCCATCGAATTCACCCGCTAAAAAATCACTGCGGCTGGCCGAGTTGGAGCCCGGCTTCACGTCTATGCCGACCGCTGTTTTCTATAACGTCGAGGATGGAACGCGTTGTTATGGGCGCGAGGCGGTGGCGGCGTATGTGGACGGCTATGACGGCCGCCTGATGCGCTCAATTAAAAGTATTCTGGGCTCGGATTTAATTGAAACTTCGACTGAAATCGGCCACGGGCAGGCGGTCAAATACATGGACGTGGTGACAGCGTATTTGCGCCATTTGAAGCAGGTCGCAGAGCGCCAGTCTGCGGGGAAGATTACGCGGGCCGTGATGGGTCGCCCGGTTTATTTTGTCGATGGCGATGACGTGCGCGACAAAAAAGCGGAGGACGCTTTAAAGATGGCGGCCCTTGCGGCTGGCTTCACTGATATTGCGTTTCAGTTTGAACCAATCGCGGCAGCACTCGATTATGAATCCACTATTGATCGCGAGCAACTGGTGCTGATCGCCGATATTGGTGGTGGCACCTCAGATTTTTCGATTGTGCGGGTTGGGCCAAAGCAGTGCGAAAAGTTGGATCGTAAGCCCGATATTTTGGCAAACCATGGCATCCATGTGGCGGGAACCGACTTTGATTTTGCCGTGAATTTGGCGGCGATCATGCCCCATCTGGGGCTCGGCTCGCTTGGCCCCAGCCATCAGGGCGCGCGAAAAGTGCCGTCGTCGGTCTATTTTGATCTCGCGACGTGGCATTTAATCAACACCGTATACGCCCATAACCGGGTCGCAGAACTTCGTGAAATGACCGCGATGTATGCAGACCAACTGCGCTATCGGCGGCTGATGCACGTGATTTCGCGCCAGCTGGGCCACGAATTAGCCGCAACGGCAGAAACCATAAAAATTGATGTTTCAACGACCGGGCGGGCCGATGTTGCACTCGCGAACGTCGAGGAAAATCTATCCGTTTCGTTTTCAGAAACACACCAAACCGAAGCACTCGGCTCAAAAATTGAAAAAATCGCCGCCGCTGCGCGCGAGACCGTGTGCATGGCCGGTGTCGCCCCGGACGCGATCAACGCAATTTACTTTACAGGCGGCTCAACTGGCCTAATGTCGCTCAACGATGCCATTGCCGCGTCATTTCCCGATGCAAAAAAAGCTACGGGTGACCGATTTGCCAGTGTCGCGACGGGTTTGGGTATTTATGCCGCCCGGCGTTTTGGGCATTGAATACTTAATCGTCAGATGATGATTTCCGCATTGATTTCGTGAGTTTTTGTCACAAACCAAGTAACATCAATAAATGCCCGGGTGGTGAAACAGGTAGACACAACGGACTTAAAATCCGTCGAGGCTAAACCCCTCGTACCGGTTCGATTCCGGTCCTGGGCACCAACAACAAAAACATTCCACCGTCCTCCGCATCACGGCGTTTGAACCAAGGTTTGTTATGAGTGACGTCACCAGTTTGTTGCTTGCCGCAAAAAATGATGACCCTCAAGCGATGAATCGCTTGTTTGAGGTGCTCTATGACGACCTCCGATTGATGGCGCGAGCCAAGCTGCGCCGTTCTGCACCAATGACGGTGCTGGACACGACGGCGCTGGTGCATGAATCCTATCTTCGTTTTTTACGCACCGGTGACCTGCGGGTCGAGGATCGACCGCATTTTCTGGCCTACGCCGCGCGCGTGATGCGCTCGATTGTGGTGGATTTGATTCGTAGTCGCCTGGCAGATCGACATGGCGGCAATGCGCTTCATGTGACGCTGAATACCGATATTTCCGATTCCGCCAGCGTGCGCGAAGATGAAGTCATCATGGTCAACGACGCGCTCGATGAGCTAGCGACGATTGATCCACGACTGGTGAAGGTGGTGGAAATGCGATATTTCGCTGGTATGAGCGAAGATGAAATTGCAGAATCGCTGGGTGTGAGCGTTCGTACGGTAGAGCGGGATTGGGAAAAGGCGCGCTTGTTTCTATACCGCGCGCTGAAATGAATTTGGAGCGATGTCGGCTTTGACGTAAATATTTCGTTGGAGAGGGTGGTCATCAATCGAATAGAAGTTAATCAGTGGTCATGCAAATCCTTCAAGCTGCTGGCCGACGCCGAACTACAACTTAGCTCGTTTCCTTTTCAAGCAAAATGAATTCAGTTAATTGCAACTACTCAGGTTTTTTGCAATCACTTCGGGGCATTTGTTGAAAATTTCCGCCCATGATTGGCAACAAGCGTTCAAATTGCTCGATACTGCGCTGGAAATACCGAAGGCAGAACAAGCCGCCTGGCTTAAAAATCTAGGGGCAGAACACGCGCACCTGCAGCCCGCCTTGTCCGAGCTGCTTGCCGAACATGCCGCGCTCGATGCAGAGGAATTTCTGCAATCGTTGCCCGCATTTACCAACCTTGATGCTGCCTTAGGCGTGGGACAAAGCGAAAATAGCAATTCCCAAATATCGGATCACACAGCAGGTGGTACCTCTCGCGCAGGCGGCGCCAACGCAGGGGTGCTGCGCGCCCATGCGGCGATTGGCCCCTATCGCTTGATTCGTGAATTAGGTTTGGGCGGTATGGGCGCGGTATGGCTGGCGGAGCGTTCTGATGGCACGCTCAAACGCACGGTAGCGCTCAAGCTTCCGCATGCGGGCCCATTCCAGCGGCAACTTGCGGAGCGGTTCGACCGCGAGCGCGATATTTTGGCCGCACTAACGCACCCCAACATTGCCAGGCTTTACGATGCAGGCGCTGCCGCCACGGGCCAGCCCTATCTGGCGCTCGAATATGTTGAAGGCTTGCCGCTCACCGAATACTGCATCTCAAAAAAGCTGGGCATCCGCGAGCGCCTGGAATTGTTTGGCCAGGTTTTATCTGCGGTGCAATACGCGCATAACAATCTGGTACTGCATCGCGACTTAAAGCCTTCAAATATTTTAGTAACGCCAGCCGGCGCGGTGAGCTTGCTAGATTTTGGTATTGCCAAATTCATGACCGGTAACGAGACTAGCGCAAGCGCGCTTACAGAGCTGACCGGTCGCGCGATGACGCCCGATTACGCCTCGCCCGAACAGATTCTAGGCGCGCCCATCAGCACGGCGTCAGACGTCTATTCGCTCGGTGTGGTGCTTTATGAATTATTGAGTGGCGTGCGTCCCTACAAATTAAAGCGCGGCACGCGCGGCGAGCTGGAAGAAGCGATTTTGGCGGTTGACGCGGCCAAGCCCAGCCAGATGCTGCGGAAGCGGACAAATGCCGACGGCTCGCTCCCACTAAAAACAGCGAAGCAGCTGGAAGGGGACCTCGATATTGTTTGCCTGAAAGCACTCAAGAAAAAGCCGGAGGAGCGCTATGCCACGGTCGCAGCGTTTGCCAATGACATCACGCGCTGGCTACAGGGCTATCCGATCGAAACACGATCAGACGGCAGCTGGTATGCGGCGCGTAAATTTCTGGCGCGGCATCGTACCGTGGTGACGTTGTCCGCGGTCGCGGTGTTTGCCATGGTGGCGGGCACGATTACGTCGGTGATTCAAGCCAAGCGTGCTGAAGCGGAAGCTGAAGTTGCTCGCGAGCAAGGCGCGCGCGCACATGCGGTTGAGCAGTTTTTGTCCGGTTTGTTCACGGCCAATTCAGTGGATCAGGCCGACCCGGAAGCCGCGCGCAGACTCACCGCGCGTGAGTTGCTGGATCGCGGTGCGGAGCGCATTGATAAATCGCTGCTGGAGTTTCCGGATGCAAAATCTGATGTGCTCGCGACCTTGGGCACCATGTACGTCCATCTGGGTGATTGGACAAAAGCGACCGAACTTAATCGCGCTCGGCTGCCGCTGGTTGAAAAATCATTTGGCAAAGGATCGATGGAATACGCGCAGGCGCTGGCAGATGTGGCGGAAAAACTCAATGGCACACGCCGCGACGATGACCGCGTATTTGCGTTGACTTCGGAAGCTAAAAAAATACTTAACGATTTAAAACAGGAAAAAAGCCTTTTGTTCGCCGAGTTGCTCCGTCTTGAATCCACCGTATGGCGTCGGCGTGACCTAGATATCGCGGTC
>JAYVYF010000476.1:0-4674 GCA_043784585.1 Burkholderiales bacterium | reverse complement strand
CTTTGAGCGCGCCGAAAACACGCAAAGCGAATAACAAGGTGGCGCCCAAAACAGCACCGAAAACCAAAACAAGCGCCAAATCGGCGGTTTCAGCCACTGTAGCCAAAAACACGTCCAAGAAAACAACCATTGCGCGCAAACCCACTGGCAAATGATCCCCGCAGGTTTTGATTTAGATGCAATCTTGCACTCGTTGGTTTCGGCGCAAGGTGCGGTGCAACTCGGATCATTGGCAATTGCAGGCAGCCTGGCGTGGCTGGTGGCGCGCACATTGCGCGCGAAGCTACCTGAAAATCTGAATCCGGGCATACGGAAAATTGGCGCAGGCGGCGCGAACCGGATTGCGTTCCCGGTATTATTTTTAATTTTGGCGTGGCTGACCCGACTCACGCTTACCAAATTTCATCCCGCTCCCCTGCTCAATATTGCGATCCCGCTAATTGCTTCGTTTGCGGTGATCCGGCTGGCTGTTTATTTGTTGCGGCACTTGATTCGACCGAGCGCATTTTTAAAATCATTTGAGCGATTTATCGCGTTTGCGGCATGGGGATTCGCGGTACTGCATTTGACCGGTGCGCTGCCTGATATTTTGCTCGCTCTCCAGGAAATCCAGTTTCCGATCGGCAAGCAGACTGTGACGCTACGTCAGGTCATTGAGGCGGTTTTATCTGCCACTGTCACGGTCTTTGTTGCACTTGGGCTGTCAGGGTTGATAGAGAAACGCATCATGAGTGCGGCCACCGTTGACATGAGTTCGCGAGTGGTTATCAGCAAAATTCTGCGCGCACTTTCGCTCGTGTTTGGCCTCTTGATCGCCATGCAATTGGTGAATATTGATCTGACAATGCTGTCGGTATTTGGCGGCGCGCTGGGTGTGGGCTTGGGATTTGGCCTGCAAAAAATAGCGAGCAGTTACGTCTCGGGCTTTATTATTTTGCTGGATCGTTCGGTACGATTAGGCGATTTGGTCACGGTCGATTCGCGTCACGGCCTGGTCGATGCAATTCGCTCGCGTTATACGGTCATCAAGGGCTTTGATGGCACCGAAGCGATCATCCCCAATGACACGCTGATCACCAACGTGGTTATTAACCACGCGTTTCCAGATCGCAGCGTCGCGGTCAAATCAAACGTGACTATTTCCTACGATAGTGATCTCGATATCGCGATACAAATTTTAGCAACTGCGGCCAAAGCACATCCGCGGGTCGTGACCCAACCAGCGCCGCTAGTGCTTATCACCCGCTTGGGGGAAAACGGGATCGATCTCGAACTGACAGTGTGGATTAGCGACGAGAATCAAGGCCAATCAGTGCTTCGATCTGATCTACTAATGGAAATTTGGCGCGAGTTTCAAAAATCAGGGGTGCAAATTCCTGCCCAGCAACGCAACATCCAATTCACCGATAGCATCGTAAAAAGTTTTGTCGCAGGCGGAAATGAAAATTCGCTCGAAAACACAAACGGCACCATCAGTACAAACCCACGTCCATAGTTAATCTCGGAAGCTCTAAAACTTTTGTGTCTTTGGCCCCATCTAAGGGAAACAGTAGCGTTGCTGAACGCGTTTCGGAGTAACATTTATAGATGATTTAGTAGCGTTTTTATTTAGGAGATTTAGTTGGACATTTCTTTTTTGAGCGGTTTGATCGATTTACCATGGTGGGGTTACATTGTGGTGACGCTTGGCCTTACACATGTGACGATTGCCGCAGTCACCATTTTCCTTCACCGTGCGCAGGCGCATCGCGGTCTTGACCTGCACGCGATTCCAAGCCATTTTTTCCGCTTTTGGCTATGGTTGACGACCGGCATGGTGACCAAGGAATGGGTCGCGATTCACCGTAAACACCACGCCAAATGTGAAACCGCCGAAGACCCGCATAGCCCCATGCATTACGGCATCAAAAAAGTATTGACCCAAGGTGCCGAACTTTACCGTACTGAATCCAAAAATCAGGAAACACTCGAAAAGTACAGCCATGGTGTGCCCAACGACTGGATCGAGCGCAACGTTTACGAACGTTATTCGTGGCAGGGCGCTGGCTTGATGTTGGTTACCAATCTGGTCCTGTTTGGGCCACTCGGCGCGACTATCTGGGCTGCGCAGATGGTATGGATTCCGATTCATGCGGCAGGCGTGATAAATGGAATTGGTCACTATTGGGGCTATCGCCATTACACCGTAAACGACACCAGCACAAACATTACCCCGTTCGCGTTTTGGATCGGCGGCGAAGAGCTGCATAACAATCACCACGCATTTCCGACCTCGGCACGTTTTTCAATGCGCTGGTATGAATTTGATTTGGGCTGGTTATATATTCGCGCGCTGGAAACAATGCGGCTGGCGAAAGTTAAAAAAGTCGCGCCAAAACCAAAGTTTAATTTAGACAAAGCAGTTTGCGATATTGAAACCGTGCAATCCGTCATTGCGCACCGATTTGAAATCACCACTCGCTATGCGCGCTCGTTAAAGGCCACCTGCCGAAATGAAATCCGTCGCTTGCGCGCAGATGGCAAGGCCTTCAGCGGTATGCGCTCTAGCCGAGGCTATAACCGGTTCAAAGAGTGGATGATCGCCGACCGCAACACCTTGGCGGTTGAGCATCAACAGCACCTCGATGCGGCGCTGGGCAGCAGCAGCGTGCTCGAAAAAGTCTATGCCTTCAAAAAAGAATTAATGGCAACGTGGGAACGTTCGACCATTTCCAAAGAAGAGCTGGTTGCGAATCTGGAAGACTGGTGCAAGCGTGCCGAGGCATCCGGAATATTGGCGCTGCAGCAGTTCTCGCGGAAACTGCGTGCTTACGCGTAAGTCAAGTTGAAACTCTAGCATTGGAGTGCGTCTGCTGGCACTTTTGCCCGAAACTCCCCGCCTATGAGTGAAGTGGGCGCCTAGAAACAGTAATGCTGTTCTCTGCGGCGACTTCAATCACCACCAAATAAAAAACCCGCTTAAAAGCGGGTTTTTTATTTGGTGAAACGGGAGAAGTAAAGATCGGGTTACTTCAACTTTGTTTCTTTATACATCACATGTTTCCGAGCTTTAGGATCAAATTTCATGATCTCCATTTTCTCGGGCATGGTGCGTTTGTTTTTGCTGGTGGTGTAGAAATGACCGGTACCAGCAGTGGATTCGAGTTTGATTTTATCGCGCATGATTTTTCCTTTGGGCTTGTCTTGGTTGGCTTAGACTGCGACGCCTTGAGCGCGCAAATCGGCTAGGACGACATCGATGCCCTTTTTGTCGATGGTGCGAAGCCCGGCGTTGGTCAAGCGCAAACGCACCCAACGGTTCTCGGATTCAACCCAGAAGCGACGATTCTGCAGATTGGGCAGAAAGCGGCGTTTGGTTTTGTTGTTGGCGTGAGAAACATTGTTTCCCACCATTGGGCCCTTGCCCGTTACTTGGCAAATACGCGCCATAAAGCACCTCATTAAAACGTTGATAGAGCGCCTCGTCGTTGAACAAAGCGCGGACCGAGAAGACCGGTTCCATTGATTGTTGTGTGGTTTTATTTCTGCTCGCAATTTTGCTTCTACTCTGCCCGACCAAATGCATTGAGTAATCAAAAACATAAGAGCAGCCCAAAATTATAACCAAAACCAAGCACTTAGCGCAAGGTGTTTGTCATTTTGCTGTCGAATGGCAGGCGACTACTGCCGGGTTTAACCCATCATTCCCTGCTCTGCGAACGAAAGCGATGCGCCCGGCGCGACAATAAAATGATCCAGTACACGCACGTCTATCAGCGCTAACGCATCGGCCAGCGTTTTGGTCAGCGCTCGATCCGCCTGACTCGGGTTGGGCTCACCAGATGGATGATTGTGCGCAAAAATCACGGACGCCGCATTATGTGCGAGTGCTAACTTTACAATTTCGCGCGGATAGACACTGGTTTGCGTTAATGTGCCGCGAAAAATTTCTTCTACCTTGATCACACGGTTTTGGCTGGTCAGGAAAACGGCCACAAAGACTTCATGCGCTAGGCGCGCCAAGGTCAGCTTTAAATAATCGCGCACGGATTTGGGCGACGTAAGCACATCCGTCAGCTTGATATCCTCGACCAACGCGCGTCTGGCCATTTCAAGCACGGCTTGAAGCTGGACATATTTTGCCTGACCGATGCCGTGGATGGCGCACAGATCAACTTCACTGGCTGCAAACAGCCCATTCAAACTACCAAACTCGACGACCAGATCGCGCGCCAGGTCTACTGCACTTTTGCCTTTTACGCCCACTCGCAGAAAAATTGCGACCAACTCTGCATCAGAAAGCGCCGCAGCCCCCTGTTTTAGCAATCGTTCACGGGGACGCTCATCTTCGGGCCACTCGGTTATCGACATATTGGGCTGGTCATATTTTTTGTGCGTTCATAAGTGGCGAAATAAGTGATGAAAGATGATGACCCCATTAGGCGGAGAACAATGAGCGGAACAGCCGACGAACATGCCGACAATATTTGGGCATTTGTTGAATATCGGAATCTTACTGTGGTGCGCATACGTTAGAATTCAAACTATGCCTCGCCCTTTTCAATCTGCCGTACCAACATCACAGACCAGTGCTTCTATCGCATCCACGTCTGTGTCGAACTTGGCGACCAACATGACCACATCCACGGCGCGATCAGTTGTGCTGGGCATCACCGGCGGCGTGGCGGCTTATAA
>JAYVYF010000475.1:0-8562 GCA_043784585.1 Burkholderiales bacterium | reverse complement strand
TTGAAGATCATGCCTTGCATGCCCTTGACGCGAATTGTCGTCTGCGTGTAGGCGAGCGTATCGCCATCATTCAAGCCGATAAATCCGAGCGTGTTGCTTTCTTGCGGCAGAATATTTTCAAGAACAATCACTGGTGCATCTGGTATCCGCTCAACGATCGGTCGGTTTGGATTTGAAAAGGCCGTTGGTTGTACTGGTGTGATGGTCGCAAAGCCAATGGTGCCCAACGTGTTGTTGCTCGGAAAAGTCTGATTAACGCTAAACGGCAAAATCGAGGCGGCACTTGGAGTTGGCGTCGCCACCACCGGCGCTACTGAACCGACTAAACCGCTCGCAGGCAATGCCCTCACGTCGGTGACAAATCGATTGGCAGGGTCGGTCGTCAGCTGTCGCTGCAAGCGCCCGTCAATTTCAGTTTGTAATTTATTGGCATTGACGCGGCGCACAGAAATTTGATTCATCACCGACGCACCGCATGATTCGATAGCAAAATTTGCTTTATGCAACTCACCATACTTGAGGTCAATAAAACGGCTATCGCCCTTGCCGCCAGTGCGGCTGGAATCAATCGCGAAATCTTTGACCTCAATACCTGCTGGTAGGGTTGTGCGATCAACCTTCAATACATGAGTGCGGGTTGAAAGACCGTAGAAACTATATTTGCCTTCAATATCAGTGGTCACATTGGTGCCGTCTTCCAAATACAGGCGAACACCCGGCACGCCAACGTCACGCGATATTTTCTTGTCCTGTTGAGGATTATTTTCAGGCAGGTTCTGAATGCCGTTCTTGTCGCAATCGACAAACACTTTGCCCACCACGTAGCCTTTATCGCTGAACACGCCGCCGACAATCGTGACCTGAGCGGCAGCAATATTTGATTCACTAAAGCGGGTATTTCCGCCCGTACCATCAGCACCGACGCGGTAACTGGCAATCACGCGGTTGGTGCCATCCCCTTGCATCGCGCTAGGACCAACGCGCACGCGGTAGGTCAAATGAAGCTGTTGACCCAGCGCCATATTGCCAATATTGAAAACCAGCCTTGAGCCCGCGATAAATTGCGGATCCGCCAACGGCTTTCCTTCAAGGCGGGCCGTACCGGGCACAAACGAGAAGCCTGCAGGAAGCGAGTCTGTTAACAATACCGGACTCGTATTTAATGCATAGCCGGTGTTGTTATTTACCGTCACAGCGTAATCGGTCAAATCCCCAATTTCGACGGTCGTGCGCGATACCGTTTTCTGCACAAACAGTCCACCAATACGCCCGGCATCCACTGGAATATCAACGATCACAGGGCCGGTATCGGGGCCAACGCGGAACACGCCACCATATGAACCTCCCGTCGTAGGGCCGGTTGCCAACCCGTTGCGACCAGCCGGCAGCTGAGTAAACGGCACGGCTGAAGCAAACGTATAACCATTGGGCGGTATCACCAGCACACAATAGTCACCGCTCGACACGAGTGGGAAGTTGAAACGACCATCCGCCAGCGTGACCACGTTCGCGGGTGCTGGCACGATCAAGCTGTTCACCAGCTGGCTGACGGTGGCCGGTGTACTAGTACACACGCCTCCCTGAGCCGTCACCAGCCGTACCGTGGCCCCGGCAACAGGCTCATTCGTGCGACTGTCGAACACCACACCGTTTGGATCAATAACCGTGACGCTGGTAGAAATTCTGCGCCCACAACCCATAATCTCCACGATGTAAGTGTCGTATGGGTTACCTTCCAAAATATGATCGCCTGGAATCACTGGCGGCCTGCGAACCGGTAAACCTGTCGTTACAAAAATGCCCGTATTAGGTCCTGTCTCAATCGAAACAATTTCTTCACGCTCACCATTGGGGCCAGTGATGATGATGATGCGACGTTCAATTACATCCGGTAATAGATTGCACGACGGCGCTGTTACCCGTATGAATAAATTCTGCCCAATAAATGCCCATGGAGACGTGCGTTGGAAGCCGGCGTCGATAAAGCTTTGAATAATATTTTCAACGGCGACGGTGCTTCCAATCGTCGTCGTATCGCGATTAGCGAGCACACCGCTGGACGTGGTGTTTACGCGGAAATCGGTGGTGTTGCTTGTACCTCCTGTTACCGATTGCGGCGCAACGACTCGGTTTAAAAACACAATACGTGCGCCCGGCGGCAACGTAAATGTGCTGCCAGAGGTTACGGCTGTGTCGGTTGGGTCCAACACACCCACTATGGATTGTCCACCCGCGACCGGATTATCGACACCGATCTGCGCCGTCCAACCGGTGCTGCCATTGACCAGGAAATTGGCAGGGAACGTAACGATTTCGTTGCAGGTGCCAACGTTTGTCAGGGTATGGGTGTAAACAATATTTCCGCCCGGTGTGGTGGTGCCAACATTATCCGACTCTAAAATAACGCGACAAGCCGCACTGATGGCCGAGACGATATCGTCATCGATCGCCCGAATCAGCGGATTGGAAATAGACTGCGCTGCCTTGGATACATGGAAAGGGCCGCCACCCACGCCTGGCGGCAGGATTGCCTTGACGACAATGCGATAAGTGCCTCCAGCGGCGACCGGCCCTGTATCGGGAACGGTATTTCCATTTGTGTCCCCCAGCGGCGTCACACCATCGGCTTTAAAAAGCTGAAATATCGTGGCAGGCGGGAAATTTGAGCCGGAGAGCGTGACATCGAAACTGTCCGTTTTGCTGGTGCTGTTCGTCAAGATATTATTAAATATGACGGTGCTGCCCGGATCAACCGACGCTAAGGTTACACCGCGTAGTGTTATGTTTTCAGTGCCCGTAATGCGGAAATCGACAGGATTGCTGAGACGTGGCCCGACTCGGACGCCGCCAATGGGGGTATAGGAATTTTCGGCTATGTTGGTCAAAACACTATTCAGTGTTTGTCCCGGCGCAATATTTACATCAAAGGCCACTAACCCGGACTCGTTTTGTCGCATCGTGGCGAATGTCAAACTCACGCGGTTTGCCGAAGTCTCGTATGTTCCGGTCAAGCCGTTGAATACAAACGGTCCGGACGAAGCGCTCAAGCTTGCGTCATTATTCTGAGGCGGGGCTGACAGTCGTAGTGATCCTGACACATAGGTCATTCCAGCGGGCAGGACATCGGTAATTGTTACATTCGTTTTTACGGCTTCCGGATTACTGGCGTTGCCATAACGGATCATGATTCGATATGAACCACTGGGCGAATTGCCTTGGATCGCAGAAATGGATTTGCTGAAAAACAGGTCATACGCGGGCGGCAGCACAATCGGCGGCGCAACAACTAGACACTGGCTAGAAACGCCGTTAGCGGCATTTACAATCCCCGAAATGGCAGCCGGTCCATTGGTGAACGCCGGTGGATTACCAGCGCAACTCGCATTCGTTTGCGTGGGCATGCTGGTAACGCCGCTGATGATGAAGTCGCAAACTTGGGTGCCTGCGGCGATACCCACATTTGAGAGGCTGATCAAGGATGGCTGCGTGAATGTAACGATTCCTGAGCAACCTGGTGAACGCGTCACGGTTGGCGTGGCGGTCAAACGCAGACCTGTAGGAAGCGTATCGGTGAAAGCAATCCCAGTCTGTAACGGTGAACCAGAAGTATTAAACAGCCTGAAAGAGAGCGTTGTACTCTCGCCCGGATTGATTGACTCTGCACCAAATACTTTCGTCAAAGTGGGCGGGCCGGCCAGCGCACCCACGGTAGCTGTCACGGCATTACTCGTGGTTAATTGAGGAACACCGCCGACTTGCTGGCTGCTTGATGCTGTGTTCGTCAACACAGTACCTGACGGTGGTACAGCGGCGCGCACGCTGGTAAGGAACACGCCCAGAACCACGGCTGTCGCCAGTGTTTTCGCGATTGTTCTAAAAATGCCGTGCCATTCAATGCTGTTCGATGCGCGCGTTCTAGGGTCAATCAAAACAGAAACCCAAGGGTCGGCCAGATCGCCGGCATGTTGACGACGAGTATTTTTGTGATGGCTATTCATCGTCGACTACATCGTATTAATCTTCACGCAGAACTGCAGCGTGAGGGTTTGATTGGGCAGCAACGGAGTAGCCGTGGTGGGCGAAGATTGTGCGCTCAGCGTGCCCGTGAAGCCAGCGGGATAGGCCCCAACCAAAGCAACGGGCCCAGTCACAACAGGCGCGCCACAACCAAGCTCAATAGAGGTATTTGGCGGCACCAGATCAGTCAAATTGATATTGGTCGCATTCGCGCTTGCAGAATTAAGCGCAACGATAAGATAAGAAATACATTTGCCCGGCACCGTATTGGCGCTGGCAGTGAGCGGAGCGCTGCTCCATGGCGCGTTCGGTGTTGCGCCGGCCAAGGTCATTGGCGGCGTCGTGGTGCACGATCCATTGCCGCCTGGTAGCTGCTGATATTTGGCAAGTCGCAATCCGTCCGATAGCGACGTGATGTCGGTGGCAGATAACACCCCTGCACCGCTGTTGTAGGTTGCATTGAGGGTCGTGGTATTGGGCGGACTACCGGTCGCAGGCGGTGCGGTTACGCGGACAAAAATCGAGCGGGTCTCGTTCGGCAGCAGGCTCGGGATGGTGGTTACACCGGCTGTGATTTGGGTGTCGGTGCCCGCGTCGTAAATACCATTGCCGTTGCTATCGATAAAAGCCACCGCGTTCCATGCATAGGTCGGGGTTTGGTTGTTGGTCAAAAAATTAGCGGGGAACACGATGGCTTCAGCCACATTACCGGTATTTTCCAGAACGTGGGTATAGGTCACACTGCCACCAGGCACCGTGCCTTGCATGCCGTTTGGGGTTAACGTCACTGCATGCACGGCTGAAACCGACACCCGATCGCGAATCGTGTCTGCCACCGCAGGGTTGGCCTGATTGGCGATACCAAACTGCACGACATAATTGCCAGGGGGCGACGGTGTTGGCGTCGCCATGGAGCCGGGGGCGGTAGCAGGTACGGTGACTTCGGCACAAACGATACGGCTGCCCCCTGCCGGGATCGGCGCAGCACCCGTCGTTGTCACGGCAGCCCCTAATGGCGCATTACAATTTATACCGCTTCCGCTGTCATGGAACGTAATAACCCATCCTGAGGGCGGGGATGCCAGACCTGCCATATTGGGCGCGGAGATAAACGATGAACTCAAGTTATAAATCGACGCGGTGGCACTCGTGTTGTTCGCATAGAGCGTGAACACAGTGGTGACAGGCGCAGTTGGCAAGGGCGCGACTGTGTTGGTAACTTGCACCACGGAACTGTCAGGCCCCGCGCCGAGCACGCCTGCGCCCGCGACGGGCGCATTATTGGTAATGTCTGCGCTGTTCGGAACAATAGTTGCCAGTGTGTCGACAACAGTATCGGTACGCGTAGTGTCAAACCGTGAGCGGCCTTCCAGCGTAATGCGATAACCATTGCCGCCGTTATTGCCCGGTGTCGCATTAGCAGGGAGCGTGACCCTGATCAACACCGCGTAGCCACAGGAAACACCGCTGGCGCTGATGATATAAGGCGCTGGACAGGTGCCGCCGCTCGGCAGCGGAATCGTGCCTGTGTCCGGGATGCCGTTGCCGTTGCTGTCCTGCAATGCGGTAGTGCCGTTGAAAGACAGGATTTGGAACGTGCTGCCTGCAGGGAAGGTACATGCATCAGCCACCGCCGCATTGGCAGGGTTACAGGTTGAGCCGTTGGCAGGCAGGGCATTGCCTGGATAGGCCGCTGCCGAGGTGCCGTCGCGGATTATCAAATCAAAACTATCAGGCGAACTGCCGCGGTTCCACACGTAGTCTGTAAACGTGACCGATTGGCCAGGCGCCGCGCCCGGTGCGATGACAGGTTCGCTATCAGAAATACCGGTGCTGTTTGATGAGCCATTTACCGATAAGTTTGCGGTTTGTGCGACCACATACTGCACCGAGTTAGACGGCGATGGCGGCACATTGGTAGTATTTCCGGCGATTGTGTAGCTGTATTGAACGCTGGCGGTATTGGTGGTGGAAATAGCGTTTCCCGGCGTTGTCACAGGTAGGTTCGGCGCGAGCGTCACCTGAAAATAAACATTGCCGCTGGTAGAAGATGCCAGTACCGATACAGTAGCATCGACGGTGCCAGACACAGCATTCGTCGGCGCTTGATAACTTATTCCGGCTGGATCGCCTGCGGGCGGATCAGTGAGCGCGGTTGATGGCCCGGAGACGCTCCAGCGTCCGCTGCCCGGCACATAAAACCAGCCACTTGGTAACGCATCGATAAGATGGACGTTGTCGGCTTGAATCGTCCCGGTATTGGAATAATCGAGGATTACATATAGTGGCCCGGAATTCGGACTGGCCCCGCCCGCAACCGGAATGTAGCCGGGAGGCGGCACGCTGGATAATTTTTTGGTCACATTTACGGAAGCCGCACCGATGGTGGTGGTATCAGTCTGCGTAAGCGTGTTTGCGGACGGCGTATTGGTATCGCTCACGGAGACAATAATTGTTCCCGTTTGACCCGGCGTGGCCGTCGCAGCAGTGGTGCCGCACGCCACAAAACTAAAGCTGGCCCCCGCATTAATCGACACCGGCGCAGAAATTGTTGCGCCCGAATCTGCCACGCCGTCTTGGTTGGTATCCGCGAAATAAGCAAGGCTTGTGTGCGCCCACATGCCACCCGCGGTGGCGGGGTTTAGGGTGTATGAATCAGTGCCGTTACCGGTATTGGTAATGGTGTGTGGATAGCAAACTAGCTGATTTGCCGGAACCGTTTTGGCGCCGGTCTGCGTCAGAATAAAACTCTTCACTTGGAGCACGGTGGTTTGCACCGTATTTGAAGACACTGGACGCACGGTATTGCTGCTGTCCAAATAAGTTGCAGAAGCTTGATTGCCGATCACGGCATTGGCGGGTGCCGGTGCCGCATCAGAAGTGATTGAAAAGGCGTTGCCCAGCAACGCCAGCACCATCAGCATTGCGCTCGGCCATGAAACGGGCAGGCGTCGCGATCGGGAATGCAGTAGCCGAAAACGCGTCGTTTGCGCGCACCCAGCAGCAATGATCGAAATTTTTTCACCAGATACCATTACTGAGCTCTAGCCGTGGTCAGTGCATTTTTATGCATGTTGATCTGCGCGTCTCTGTTAGTTCTTATGCTGCTGTTTTATAGTCTGATTGTCGTTTCAATATTGTTTGAGTACATTCAAATTTTCTGTAAGGCACTTTTTGGTGAAACTACGATTTGCATTGATCTATTTTTAGGCGCCATGCTTTACAATTTTGTTGAAGGGTAAGCCTTCTCCGCCGCAAAAAACGTGAACTAATTAACGTTTAACAATTGTTGCTTCGGCTCCATCGGCAACCTTGAAGCGCGCCGAGAATACGACCGATTGCTTAGCCGCCATCGCTCCTGGAAACCATCGCAGGAAGCGATACTGGTTTGGTGCCACCGGCTGCTCTAATTCAACGCCATTGCCTTGCTTTAATTTGACGCTAAGCGGCATTGCAAAAAAATTAATGCCATCGGTACTGGCAAATGCAGTTGCTGGCTTAACAGAATTCAAAATCAGCTCGGTATTACGGGGAATGGGCACAGTTGCGGTCGGCACCACCAGTACGCGGCTGGTTATATTCGAATAGGTCGCTATGTCCTCAAGCACATCGCCCGGCTTCGCCGTTTCCGCGCTTTGCAGGCTTTCCTTGCCAGACAAAGTCACAACTTTGTGCCGCTCCAGCTTGATACTGACAGGAACAGCGGGAGATTTTTGAACAGAAATGGCATTTACGACAGCGCTCGATGCACTGGATGCAGCCACAACTCCTGATAAAAATAATCCACAAGCGACGGGTACGCCTAAAGGCAGGATGCAAACCATTTTGCGTAGCAACATCTCAGCCTCCCCTTTTAGCTTCTCGCTTTAACCGCTTTACTTTCTTTTCATTTAACAAATGAATTAAGTCAAACTTGTTTGCAACTCAAAGACTTACGCAATTTTTATAACCCTATTTCGAGGTTTGCGTGAGTATATTGCAACACCATTGGGTACGCAATCATTCAAATTTCACACTGAAACGATAATTGAGACCCATAGCAATTGATGCTCTGCAGGTTTTTTACCAACAAAACGATCCACTATTTACGTTGACATTGAAACCGCCTTTTTAAGATCCCTTGCCACAGACAGGTTGATAGTGACCTCACGAATATACGCAACAATCTCAAGCGCAATATACCGATATATACCGCAAGTGGATGTCAACACTTGTGACTTTTGAACACTAGACGCAAGCCTTTGCGCTACTGCGCATTCAAGTTTCGACGTAACGCAAATGACCGGCTATAATTCAGTTTCGTTTTCAACTGTTTATTGAGTAAAGCGAACGGCCCAGCGGAGAGGTGGCAGAGTGGTCGAATGCACCAGACTCGAAATCTGGCGTACGGTTCTACCGTACCGTGAGTTCGAATCTCACCCTCTCCGCCAAGTTAGAAAACCGTTCTTATAGGTGAGAACGGTTTTTTTTCGCCTGAAGACATCAGGCAACCCACAAATCAACCCACATTAGCAGAGTGTTTGCGCCAATGCGCCTTTGACCCAG
>JAYVYF010000474.1:0-1554 GCA_043784585.1 Burkholderiales bacterium | reverse complement strand
TAACCGTGATGCGCTGCTGGCGGGCACAGCACTTTTAGAGGCGTATGAAAAATTAAAAACTGACCAGCGCTCAATTGATTTTGCCGATCTTGAATGGCGGGCATTTTCGCTGCTCACGCATAGTGAACACGCTGAGACCATGCAATATCGACTCGATCAGCGTTACCGCCATATCTTGCTGGACGAGTTTCAGGATACCAATCCGATTCAGTGGCAATGCCTCACCGCATGGCTGGATGCGAGCGTGGGCGCAGACAATCGGCCGACGGTGTTTATGGTTGGCGATCCTAAGCAGGCCATTTATCGGTTTCGTCGCACCGATGCGCGCCTGTTTCAAATTGCAAAAAAATACTTTGCCGAGCACTTTAACGCGAGCATTTTTGCGCTCAACCGCACTCGCCGAAACGCGCCCGCCGTCGTCGATTTTGTCAACGGCATTTTCTCCGCTGAGCCCCTATTTGATGACTTTGCGCAGCATGAAACTGAAAATATCGGCCTCGATGGCGCGGTGATGGTGCTGCCCAAATTTATGTCAACGCCGTCAGAATCGCTGTCTGGCGAGACCGGATTGCGTAATTCGCTGACCACGCCGTTACCCGACGACGATGAAGATCGTTATGCGGCAGAAGCCGCGGCGCTGGCGGCGGGGATTGGTGGCGCGGTCAATCAAATTTTGATCAGTGAATCACGCGATGGCGAGGTGTTCGAGCGTGCCGCCCGCTACAGCGACGTGATGGTGTTATTTCGCCGCCGCGCGCCACTCGCCGCTTTTGAGCGCGCGCTCCGGGAGGCGCGCATCCCCTATGTCGGTGCACGCCCTGGCGGGTTGATGGCCGCGCTTGAGGTGAGTGACATGGTGGCGTTGTTGACGTTTCTGTCGTCGCCGAATGATGATCTGGCGCTCGCGCAGGTGTTGAAATCGCCGCTTTTCAATGCCAGCGATGAAATCCTGTTAAGCCTGCGTTTTGCGCTGACTGACGGCACGTGGTGGCAACGCATGCAATCAATTGATGCCAGCAAACATGTCACCCGCAAATTAACCGGATGGTTACAGGCAATGGACAGCCTGCCGGTGCATGATTTGCTGGATCGGATTTTTCATGAGGCCGATGTGCTGAACGCTTATGCGCGGGCGGTGCCCGAGATGATGTGCGCGAGCGTGCTGGCCAATTTGAACGCGTTCATGGCGCTCGCGCTTGAAGTCGATAGCGGTCGTTATCCCAGCTTGACGCGATTCCTGAATGAATTAAAACGCTATCACGCGCTGCCGGATAACGAAGCACCGGACGCGGGCGTGGTGTTGGATGAGGTGGTCGCAGAAGCCGAATGGGATTCGTCGATCAACGCGGTTCGTTTGATGACGATTCATGCGGCGAAGGGCCTCGAATCGCCAGTAGTCTGGTTGATCGATGCCGATAACGCCTCAAACAAACCGGACGCGCATACCGTGCTGAGTGATTGGCAGCCCGACGACGCGGCACCGCAGCACTTTTCGTTTTGGGCGACAAAATCACTGGCCGGTAAAGATCGCGCTGCGATTCTGGAAGAGGAAGC
>JAYVYF010000473.1:0-1622 GCA_043784585.1 Burkholderiales bacterium | reverse complement strand
TGATTAATTCCCAGGAGAAAAGCAATGTTTAGCCACGTCATGGTTGGTGCCAACGACATTAACGCCTCAAAGAAATTTTATGATGCCATTCTGGATACGCTAGGCATGGCGCCCGGCAGAATTGATGACAAAGGTCGCGTTTTTTATATGACTAAGACTGGAGTGTTCGGGATTTGCAAGCCGATCAATGGTGAGGCGGCATCAGCAGCCAATGGCGGTACGATCGGTTTTGCGGTCGATAGCCCAGAGCTTGGCGACGCATGGCATGCTGCAGGTGTCGCGAATGGTGGCACGGCTTGCGAAGATCCACCGGGTCTTCGCAAAGGGCCCATGGGAAACCTCTACCTCGCCTATTTGCGTGATCCTGCGGGCAATAAAATTTGTGCGTTGAAGCGCATGTATTAATGGTCGCATAGCTTTTCCAAACCTTGACTTGGGCGCATGCAACAAGCGAAGCGCATTGACCTACGCCAAGCCGCGACGCGGGCAGCGGGTTTAGACTAGCCTTCGATTCACTTTTGGCCAGACTTTTTCGCAAATGCTGTATCGCGTTTGAGGAATCGCTCAACCTGAACCTTGGAGGATTTTATGCAAATTGGCAATGATAATTTTGTGTTGCGCATTTTATTTTCACTCGCCTTACTGCTCTCACCAATCATCGCCGTTGCCGCCCCGCCATTACCTGTTGCAAGCCCGGAATCGGCAGGCTTTTCCTCGGAAGGTTTGGCGAGAATCGATCAGTTTTTCGCGCGTGAGGTTGCGGCGAATCGTGTGCCCGGCGCGGTCGTAGCGATTGCCCGCAACGGCCGGCTGGTGCATTACAAAGCCTACGGGTTTTTGAATAAAGCCACCAATGAAGCCATGACCACCGACGCGATTTTCAATCTGGCTTCCATGACCAAAGTGATGTCTTATGTCGGCGGTCTCACGCTCAATGAAGAAGGTCGTCTGCCGTTGAAATCGCCGCTCGCGGAATATTTACCTGCGTTCGCGAAAATGAATGTGGGCGTGGTCACTGCCAACGGCGAGATTAAACTCGAGCCCGCCAGGCCAATTTTTATTCAAGATTTATTTCGCCACACCTCGGGCTTAACCTACGGCGGGCGCGGTGACAGCGCGGTCCACAAGCTCTATCCGTCCGGCTCGGCGCAGGCGGCAGCGCTTTATACGGGGGACGAATTTATTGCCAAGCTTGGCGCGACGCCGCTACTCTATCAGCCCGGCACCGTCTGGGATTATGGATTTTCCACCGATGTGCTGGGCTTGGTGATTGAAAAAATTAGCGGAAAACGCTTGGGCGATTTTTTGAAGTCTTCCGTATGGGACAAAGTCGGCATGCCTGACACCACCTTTAATCTACCCGCTGATAAACGCAAACGCCTCGCACGGCCATTGGCAAAAGACCCCATTTCTGGCCGCGACCAAAAGATCGCCATTCTCGACGAAGCCGTGAAATTTGATTGCGCGGGTTCGTGTGCGTTTGGCACCATGGGCGATTATTTACGCTTCGGCCAAATGCTGTTGAATGGTGGCGCAATCGACGGCAAGCGCGTGCTCAGCCCCAAGACCGTGCGCGCGATGACCAGCGACCATTTGGGTGCGACCATAAAAAATAATGTGGC
>JAYVYF010000472.1:0-2018 GCA_043784585.1 Burkholderiales bacterium | reverse complement strand
TCCCCGCTTCGCCGGCAATAAAAAGTTTGCCTTCACCAATTCTAATAATGGCATTCAGATGTTTGTCATCTTCCGAAATTTTGCGCGATGCCCATGATTTGCCGCCGTCGCTGGTTTCATAAAATGCACCATACGCGCCCACCGCAAAACCGGTATCGGGATTGGTAAACACAATATCCATGAGCGGCTTTTGTTCTGCAGGCGCCGAGAACGCCTGTGTCCAGGTGCTGCCTTCATCAACGGTTTTTAAAATCACTGCGTCGTGACCAACCGCCCAGCCATTTTTGGCATCCACGAAATAGACCGCCGTAAGCATCGGTATATTCGCCGGTGTTTGCGCACGCTCCCAATTTTCACCATTACTATCAGACACCACTATGTAGCCGCGATCGCCCACGGCAACCACGCGGTTACCAATGCGCGCTGCGTCATTCAGCAGCAGACGTGACATGGTTTGTTTGGAAAGCGGGCCGGCGGCCGGCAGCACATTTGGATTTATCTGCGCGCCAACGCCGTAAGAAAACGAGAGCACGAATATCCCCGCCAACAAGACAATATTCGCCAATACGATACCGCTCCGGCCAAGGCAGGGCTTCCACTTCAAACCAGCAGCTTCGCGACAGGGATGTGACATAGAATTTCCTCGGATATGGCCGATATTCAATCTGAAATTAGGGGACACAAAAACATTTGGGGGCAACCACGCGACCTGGCTGCGCGGCTACCCCCAAACTGATCTCAAGCAAACGGTATGAAATTACCGAGTGCCCATGCCTCGCAAGTTTTGCGGCGTGTAGTCCGCTGCGGTACGTTTGATTGGCTCATAAATTTTGGTCTCCTCCGCACGCAAACCCATGGCGATATAACGGCGGGATTGCAGATCATGGTGGATTTCGACGGTACCGAACCACATTGGAATGTTGTACCAATTCTCGTTGTGTTGCTCTGCAAAGCGCCAGAGCTGACCGCGGCCATCGTACTTGTCTATCAACACAACCGCCCAGCTATCTTCGTCGATGTAAAAGGTTCGCTTCGCATAAATATGGCTGGTGCCGGGCTTGAGCGTGCCTTCTACCACCCACACCCGATGCAGCTCATAGCGCGCAAGATCTTGATTGATGTGACCAGGCTTAAGGAGGTCACTGTATTTAACGCCGGGGTCAGAAAGCTTGTAGGAGTTGTATGGAATATACATTTCCTTTTTCCCCAGCAGCTTCCAGTCGTAACGATCCGTCGCGCCGTTATACATACCAAAATCATCGTTGGTGCGAAGGCCGTCTGCCGCTGTACCGGGATTATCGTAGGCCACGTTTGGTGCCAGCCGGACGCGACGTTGCCCGGGATTGTAAGTCCACGCCGAGCGGGGCTCCTTGGCTTGATCAACGGTCTCGTGCACCAACAGAATCTGTCCGGCTAACCGCGCAGGCGCTGTAGTGGTTTGCAGATAATTGAGCTTTTTGTTGGTCTCGCGGTCGGCGGGTTTCTTGCTTAGATTGCCATACGAGGTATCGTATTCGTACTCGAATTTGACAAGCGCAAAATCACCGCCAGAGGTTACCGCCGCTTGCGACCAGTTCATTGCGAACGTGTCACCCACATAACGCAGCAAATGGTTCCAGATGGCCTCATTGCCATTTTTAGGAATCGGAAATGGAATACCGCCGGTGCAACCAACCACGCCATTACCGCCTGCAGCCAGCTTGGCTTTAGCCGCACACTCTTTGGTCTCAGCGTAATGACCCGCCGGAAAAGCGGCGCTGCGATGAGTCGGGAAAACACGCAGTTTATAGGTCGGATATTGCTTCAGCATCGCCATCTGACCAGGTGACAAGTTGTCTTTGTATTTTTCCGCGTTGGCTGCATTGATAGTGAATAATTCCTTGTCTGCCGCGTAAGGATCAGGGTATGAACCGCCCGCCTTATAGCCAGCCACAGGCTTGGTGATACCGCCGTCCCATGCGGGGATAGTGCCGGCTGCATTGCCCGCTTTTTCAGCGCCCAGCGGGGTTAGCGTGGTG
>JAYVYF010000471.1:0-11462 GCA_043784585.1 Burkholderiales bacterium | reverse complement strand
CGCGAGCAGTTGATGTCGCTTAACGCGAGCCGCCGTCAATCGATGGCGGCGCTATTGTGGGATATGCGATTTACCTTGCTGACGGCGGTGCTAGCCGGTTTTGGCCGGGCGATTGCCGAAGTCGGTGCGGTGATGATTGTCGGCGGCAATATAGATGGTGTCACCCGCGTCATGACCACAGCGATTTCGCTGGAGACGAGCAAAGGCGATCTGGCGCTGGCGCTGGCTTTGGGCGTGGTATTAATTGCGATTGTCGTGATCATCAATGCGATTGCACAAATGGTTAAAGCAACGGCGATGAAGCGTCATGGCTGATTCTCACGCAAATTCGTCATGTGCAAATGAGCCCACCGCCGTCGAGCGCAGAGTAGTTGAGCACGCGGTAGCTCAACCCAATTCCGCTGAATCAATCCTGCCGCTGAATGTTAAATCGCTGCGTTACTCGGTCGGTGCGGCGGAGCTTATTCACGACGTTTCATTTGTGGTGCAGCGGGGCTCGTGCAATATGGTGTTGGGTGCCAATGGCGCCGGTAAAAGTGTGCTGCTGCGTTTGTTGCACGGCCTGCTGCTGCCATCCGGCGGTCAGATTGAATGGGCGGGGCGTGATGCGCAATTTAAGCAGGCGATGGTGTTCCAGCGACCCATCATGCTGCGGCGCACGGCGCGTGAAAATATTGAATTTGCATTGCAGCTTGCCAACCATGTGCATCGCATTCGCGATATATCAGGTGCTGCCGCGGCAGCGCTCGATAGTGTCGGCCTGGCCCATCTCGCTGATCGGCCCGCGCGTTTATGTTCCGGTGGCGAACAGCAGCGGATTGCGCTGGCACGAGTATGGGCACTGTCGCCCGAGGTGCTATTCCTCGATGAGCCGACTGCGAGTCTGGATCCGACCGCAACCAAGGCGATTGAAGAAGTCATCCATGCCATTAACAAAGCCGGCACCACCATCATCATGACCACGCATGATATCGGCCAGGCAAAGCGAATCGCCACGCGCGTACTTTTTTTGCATCGAGGAAATTTGATGGAAGACGCAGCCGCAACGCATTTTTTTGAAACGCCCCGGTCGCCGGAGGCGGCAGCTTTTATTAAAGGAGAACTTTTGTGGTGAATTATTTAAAACGCAGCACCCTGATCAGCGTGGCGGCTGTTTTGGTAACGTCATGGACCATTACCGCAACTTCCGCGTTCGCACAGGACAAGTTCATCGTGGTGGCGTCAACCACATCCACTGAGGATTCCGGTCTATTCAGGTATTTATTGCCGCTATTCAAAGCAAAAACCGGCATTGAAGTACGGGTGGTGGCGCAAGGCACGGGACAAGCGCTGGCGACGGCGCGTAAAGGCGACGCTGATGTGGTGCTTGTGCACGACAAAGTTGCCGAATTGAAATTTGCGCAGGAAGGCTTTGGTCTGGATCGGCGTGAAGTGATGTACAACGATTTTGTCATTGTCGGACCGAAGGCAGATCCGGCAAAAATCAGCGGTAGCAAAGAAGTCATCGAATCCTTGAAAAGGATCGCGGCCAGCCAATCACCATTTGCCTCTCGCGGCGACAAGAGCGGCACCCACGCGGCTGAATTACGCTATTGGAAGCAAGCCGAGATTGATCCGCAAACCGGTAAAGGCACGTGGTATCGCGAAACCGGGTCCGGCATGGGCCCCACGCTCAACACGGCGAGCGCCATGGGCGCATATGCGTTTACAGACCGCGGTACGTGGCTGAGTTTCAAAAATCGCGACGATCTCGGGATCGCAGTCGAAGGCGATACCAAACTGTTTAATCAATACGGCATCATGCTGGTGAACCCGGCCAGGCATGCGCATGTTAAAAAAGAACTCGGCCAGATGTTTATCGATTGGATGACTTCTAGCGAGGGCCAGGCCGCTATTGCTAGCTACAAAATTGAAGGCCAGCAATTGTTCTTCCCGAACTACGTGGCGCTAAAGAAAGCCGCCTGATGAAATCACCCTATCTCGCTTTTGCGGTGATAAATTTGACGACGATAGGTTCAGCTGGTAGAAAGTATTTTGAGTTGACAGGTGGAATAGAACGTGGCTTGCGCAACGATCTCGTGCAATAAAAACGCAGAGAGCTACCGTGCGCAGGGAAATAGGGTGGTTGCGTTAAAATTATGAATGATTGTTAATTTCCTTTTTTTATGGTGGCCCACCTGCGCTCGACGCGCGGTGTTCGGCATAGCGGGTATCGTGGTTTTTACCGCCGCCGCGCTCACGCCAGCTATTGTTTTTGCCCGGTCTGCCGACGCGCCACGCGCAACTCCGCCTCGGCTAATGCTATCGCGGGTGCCATCGCTGATGCCACCTTTATCGGCACCCGATACATTGCCTTCACCAGGCTCAGCCAGCCTACCTAGCTCACCCGGCACGCCGGCTTCTGCCCCGCCAGTGTCGATCCCATCAAGCGCTGGATCTGAAGCCGAATTGCGGAGTTGGTGCGACCCCGTTACCCGTGTGCTGCCAAAAATCAAGCTGAAACCCTGCATGCGCACGGGCCTTGCGCCCACGGGCGCGAAGTCTGTCAAAGGGCTGCCAATTATGGCGCGCGAAGTATTATCGCGACACAAAGGCGCTTCGCCAGTCGACGAGCCCGCAGCACGGGTGCTGGTGATTGGCGGCATTCATGGCGACGAACTAACATCATCGGCGATTGTGTTTCGCTGGCTCGAATGGATCGAGCAAAATGAAGCGCACCCCTATCAGTGGCAGATCGTGCCCGTGCTGAATCCGGATGGGTTACTCGCTAAACCAGCCACGCGTGTGAACGCAAACGGCGTCGATTTGAACCGCAATTTTCCCACCCCTAACTGGGCGAACGAGGCACCAAAATATTGGGCTGTAAAAACCAGTAGTGATCCGCGGCGCTTTCCCGGCAAAGCTGCGATTTCAGAACCCGAATCGCGTTGGCTTCACAGCGAAATAAACCGCTTTAAACCAGACGTCATCATCTCGGTACACGCGCCGTTCGGCGTCCTCGATTTCGATGGCCCGCTCGATCCGCCACACAAGCTGGGCGCGTTAATTTTGACGCCAGTAGGCATCTATCCCGGCTCATTGGGAAACTACGGCGGGGTTCAACAAGGCGTGCCCGTCGTCACGATCGAGCTTCCCCATGCACTGGAATCACCCAACGATGCCGAGCTTAAAAATATTTGGCGAGATATGCTGGCGTGGATTGATGGCAACATCGCGCGGAAAAAATCTGGCAACATGAAGCGCGTGATATCGGGGGCCCGATGAAATTGTCACTGCGTTAAGGTTAAGGCATTGACGATGCGATTACCCGATACACAGCTCCACATTAAAACGGCCAGTGCATTTCACTGGCCGTTTTTTATTGATGCTGCTGGATAATTTTACGGTGCAAGGTAAGGCTGCAGCAGGCTGTATTTGAGGTCCATACGCGAATAAATATCAGGCGAGGTCTGCGCATTACAGAACGAGCTGCCGCCGAGCAGCCCACCACGTAGTTGATAGTTGCCGCTGGTTGATTTCGTAAAAACGCCCGAACCTGACGAACCACCCTCGGTTACGCCGGAACTCCATACGACTTGGTAGTATTTGCCGGTCTTGCCATCAATGCCGGAAGCATTATTATTGTTCATGGTGCCGAGTGAAATTTTCTTGATATCGCCAGCTGGATGATGGATGCCGATAATGCTCGTGTTGTTGGCGATGGTGCCCGCATTCCAACCAGCGAATAACGCGCCACTTGGGGGTGCCTGCTTCATTTCCATGAGCGTAATGTCGGAATTAAAATCCGTCACTCGCAGATATGCGCCGCCCGCGAGCGTGGTGTATGCGCCTGAGGATGTGCCGCCGCAGGTGGTGGACTGATAATTCCAGAACGTCTGTAGCGTATTCGCCACGGTGCTGGTGCTGATGCAATGGTTCGCTGAATAGAGGTATGGGCGGGTGGTGGTGGTATCGGTATCGTTTAACAAGGTCGCCGTGCACAGATACGAGCTACCGCTTTTGGTGAAAATGAGACGGGTCACGGCGGCGGCGACAGCTTTTGCGGCAGTGTTCGACGAGCAGATCACGTTTACTTCACAGGTACCAGATCCAGCCTTGGTCGCTTTTAATAAATCGTTGTCATTGTGCGCAGGGTTTGCGAACAAATGCGAACCGCCGAACACTTCCAGATCAAGTCGGGCGCGATCACGAAACGACTTCAACTGAATTTCAACGCTGATGGTGTCGCCTAAAACAATCGGCGACCAATATTCCCCATTTTCGCTGGCAGCGATATCAGTGCCCTCCACCGCAAAAACGCGATCATTTTCAGCGCTGCCGACAAACCGAAGCATTGCCCCGCGCGGCACGTTGCCCACGCTAATGCCCAGGCGAATGGCTTTGGCGCCAGTTGACGTGACATCGTAGCGCGCCACCGCGCCGCCGCTTCCATCCGGCAGCCACATCAGTGCATCGGGCGCGAGGCCTCTGGCGGCAGATTCACCCACGAATGCGGGTAGTCCAATCTGTTGTGCGCGCTCTTGCGGCGGCTGCTCATCAAAGCCCGGGTTGCCGCGCTTTTCATACCGGGCGTTATCGATTTTTGCCTGCATCACATCAGCGGCGCTGGGCGCGATCAGGCTAACGCGCGAAACCATCTGATCCGGTGTGAAGCCGATAAATCGTTCGGCGGGCAGTGCGCGCTTGTCAATTGGTGCGTAATAAATCTCGCTATCAACCGAGGTAACAAAATTAGCGGCATTGTTAGACCGCGCCGATAAATCGATCGGTTCGGCACCGAGCGCGGATAACGACAAAATTGCAAAGGGAATGGCAGCAATCAACTTACGCATGGCGGGGATATTCCTTCATTTTTGATTAAGGAAATAACAAGCGAATCCAAACAGCAAAGCAACATAAATGCTACCGCGAAAAGCGATGCGATCATGATGAGTTGCTATTTGGCGACAGGCTGCTGGGGCTGAGTGCTGGTCGCGTTTTTGACCAGACACGGTTTTCACTGGCATCAAATATTGCGCGTATCCATTACGTAACGTCAACATAAATTAGCGATATTTCGCAAAAAAGAATGTTAATAAGTCGCAACTTGTAAAGCTAGCGCAGAATGTAAACCCCCATCCAGCCTTGCTTGTGGGCCAGCAGCATGGGTACATTGCCTATTCGACGGGCATCAACACCCGATAGTCTCCTGAAATAAACGCCCCGCGTGGCGTTTCAATTTCAATTCAAATTTCCACTTGAGTACCCAGCTCCACGACGCGATTGGACGGGATGCGAAAGTAATCTGATGCTTTCGCGGCCAAATGCGACATCCATACGAACAGTCCTTCGCGCCACAACGCCATGCCGCCGCCGGGCGTTGCGATCAGCGTCTCGCGGTTAATAAAGAAGGTGGTTTCCATCATGTCAAAACTCATCGATTGCGATTGGCAATCAATCAACATTTTTGGTATGTCCGGCTGCTCTTTGAACCCGTAATGGCCGGTGATTTTCCAGAATCCGTGTTTTAAATCTTCAATCCACACATAGTCTTCTTTCGGCACATACGGGATATCTTCGTTCACTATCGACAAAATCACCACGCGCTCATGCAGCACTTTGTTGTGCTTCAAATTGTGCAGCATGGCATTGGGTACACCATCTGGGTTGGTCGTCATAAAAATGCCGGTGCCCGAAACTTTGTGCGGTGGGTTCATCGCAATCGAATCGACGAATAATTTTAGCGGCATTGCACTTTCATTGGTCACACGACGCACAATCTGACGTCCGCGATACCAAGTGCTCATGATGACAAACATGACGACCCCCATGATGACCGGAAACCAGCCACCATCAGCAAATTTCAGCAAACAGGCGCTCATGAACATGATGTCATTACCCGCCAGAATGATAGTCAGCGGCACGACCAGCCATTTATTCCATCGCCATACCCGCGACATCATTACGTACAGCAGCAGGGTGGCCATCAGCATGGTCATGGTCACTGCAATACCGTAGGCGGCAGCGAGGTTATCGGAGGTTTTAAATGCCACCACCAAGCCGATAATCATGCCCAACATCAGCCAGTTCACAAATGGCACGTAAATTTGGCCCGCTTCTTTGTCGTTGGTGTAAACAATCGCGAATCGCGGCAAAAACCCCAGCTGAATCGCTTGTTTGGTCATGCTGTAAGCGCCTGAAATCACGGCCTGTGATGCAATCACGGTTGCCGCTGTGGCCAGGCATATCATTGGTACCAAGCCCCAGCTAGGCACCATCAGATAGAACGGATTTTTGACCGCCGACGGATCTGCCAATACCAGTGCGCCCTGACCAAAATAATTAATCAACAATGCCGGCCACACCATAACAAACCAGGCGTAGCGAATCGGTTTGCTTCCGAAATGCCCCATGTCGGCATACAGCGCTTCAGCGCCCGTCACACACAACACCACCGAGCCCAGCACGACAAAAGCAAGAAACTGGTGTGTAATCAAAAATTGAAAACTGTAGTACGGGTTAATCGCCACCAAAACTGATGGATTTTTGACTACCTGCACGATTCCGAGCGCAAAAATGATCACAAACCATATCACCATGGTGGGGCCAAAAAATTTACCGATAGTGGCCGTGCCATGCCGCTGAATATAAAAAAGTGCGATCAAAATGCCTATCACGATCGGCACCACGTATTGCTCAAACGCAGGCGATACAACTTTCAAACCTTCTACCGCTGACAGCACTGATACCGCAGGAGTAATGATTGCGTCGCCGAAAAACATGGCCGCGCCGAAAATGCCGAGCGCGACAACCCACCAACGGCTACGCGAACTAAACGGGTAGCAGCGCTGCGCAAGTGCGGTTAAGGCAAGAATTCCGCCCTCGCCTTTATTATCAGCGCGCATCATAAAGATCAAATATTTAACCGTCACCAGCGTCATCAACGACCAAAACACCAGCGACAAAATGCCCAGCACAGATGCCTCATTCAGCGGGATACCATGCTCTGGATTAAATGATTCCTTCAACGCATAGAGCGGGCTGGTGCCAATATCACCAAAAACGACGCCAATGGCACCAACGGTCAGTGCGCCAATTTTTTGATTTGATTTTTCCATGGTGCGCCTGGCTAAGCGGAGACGCACGAAACGCGCGAGGCGCCGGTCTCAGCAGAATTAAAATTACACGGACAAATGAGGCAAGCAGATAACTTGCATGCGACAAACCCGAATGCCAGCAACCAATATGCAATATGCAAACGGAAAGCAGGATCTACTGGATCAGGGAAGTGTATGGCGATTGAGTCACCATTGAGAAAGATGTATTGCACGGTTTTATTTTCCAGCTATTGCGTAGTGTACGGTGAACGATTCCAACGCAACCGATTACAACGAATTAGTTACTAAATTCCACAGATCGCGACGCAAACTATGGTGCGCCGCAACATGATTGTCAACACCCAGCAATAAGCGAGCGCTACTTTTAGCGCAAAGCGACATGAAAAACTCAATAAAACAATACGTTATCGTGTTGTACTAAAACCCATTGCACATCATTACATCCGCAAATGAGGTTGACAAACGCCGCCCTGAGTGCGAATATTCACCCCCGGTCGCCGCGAGTTGGCCGCAACCTGTGACTGAAAATTAAACAAATTTGGCCAATTAGCTCAGCCGGTTAGAGCGACGGAATCATAATCCGCAGGTCCCCTGTTCGAATCAGGGATTGGCCACCAAACAAATCAAGGGCTTACAGAGATGTAGGCCCTTTTTTATTGGGGCGCGTGGACACACTTAGGACACTTACTCGCCTTTGTCGCCACCTTGACGGCGCTTGATGACCACGGCAGGGAGGTTTCGCCCTGTGGATAATTCGTCCTTTTGAGCGCTCACTGTTGTCGCCGACGCCAAAATGACCCTTGTGCCGGAATTCTGTTGACCCAGCCAAAGACCCTGCAAAACGTTGCTTATGCTCGCTTTGCGCCAAATTGCGGGGGGGAGGTCAGTCAAAATCGGTAGACTGGGTTTAAAGCGCATCGGCGCCAACAGCCGAGTGACTAAGGTGAGTGCAGCGTCGGAAACACGCAAATTCAAAAATGCGGCGAAAATGCAGCGCCGCAAAATTTTATGAATCATTGAAGTCTTTCAACTTTGTGTTTTCATGGGCAAAACGTTTTTTGGTTTTAGATTCACGGGACCACTACTGGCAGTGAATGTTAGAATTACAGCTGGGAGCTTTATTGTTTGAATTAGGAATTGGCCCCCAAATTACCCGCGAAGGGCCGCATTATGCGGTCCTTCGCTGTTTTTGCCGCACTATCTTTTCACCTGCTCGGGTTACTCCCCGTCCTCCAGGAGCCATGTATGACTGCACCCATCGACTCACCAAAAAAACTCTTCATCAAAACCTTCGGTTGTCAGATGAATGAATACGATTCGGACAAAATGGCGGACGTGCTGCACGCGTTTGAAGGCTATGAGAAAACGGATAAAGCCGAAGACGCAGATGTAGTGTTGCTCAACACCTGCTCAGTACGCGAAAAAGCGCAGGAAAAAGTTTTTTCGGATTTAGGCCGTCTCCGCGAACTGAAGAAAGTTAAACCCGATTTGCTGATTGGCGTTGGCGGCTGCGTGGCGTCGCAAGAGGGTGAAACGATTGTGAAACGCGCACCGTACGTTGATCTGGTTTTTGGTCCGCAGACGCTTCATCGCCTACCGCAAATGATCAAAGCTCAACGTACGACAGGTACCTCGCAGGTCGATATTTCGTTTCCTGAAAATGAAAAATTTGACGACTTACCGCCAGCACGCGTGGATGGCGTAACAGCGTTTGTGTCAATCATGGAAGGCTGCTCAAAATATTGCAGTTTTTGCGTTGTGCCGTATACACGCGGCGAAGAAATTTCGCGGCCGTTTGATGGTGTGTTGAAAGACATCCACGAACTGGTTACCAAAGGCGTGAAAGAAGTCACCCTACTGGGACAAAACGTGAATGCCTATATCGGCAAAATGGCCGACGGTGACGATGCGGATTTTGCGCTATTGCTGTCCGCGATTCATGCGATTCCAGAAATTGCGCGCATTCGCTATACGACCTCTCACCCGCTTGAATTTACGCAGCGCTTAATTGACGCTTACGGCAAATTGCCAAAGCTTGTGTCGCAACTACATTTGCCAGTGCAATCGGGCTCGGATCGCGTGCTCGCGGCCATGAAGCGCAACTACACCGCGATGGAATACAAGTCGATTATTCGCCGTCTGCGCGCGGTGCGTCCTGATATCACCATCTCAAGCGATTTCATCATCGGCTTTCCCGGTGAGACGGAAGAGGATTTTGAGAAAACTATTAGGCTGGTTGAGGATATTCAATTCGATATCAGCTTTTCGTTCCTTTATTCGCGCCGCCCCGGCACGCCCGCTGCAAGCTTGGTGGATGACACACCATACGACGTGAAACTCAAACGCCTGCAACGCTTGCAGCGCGTGCTGGAGGATCAGGGCACGGCCATCTCGAAGGCGATGCTCGGCAGCACACAACGGGTGTTGGTGGAAGGCGTTTCGCGTAAAGATGACAATGAGTTGATGGGTCGCACCGACAACAATCGGGTGATTAATTTTCCCGGCCCGAAACGATTGATCGGCACTTTTGTGGAAATGAAAATAACCGAAGCGATGCACTACACCTTGCGCGGCGAAGTGCTCACCAACGAAATTGTGCTTGCTTGATTCAATGAAGACACCTTCGCTGGAATTCAGTTTCACGCCTATTGATAACCGCCGCCTGGCGGTACTTTGTGGCTCGCTGGACGAGAATTTGCGGCAGATTGAATCATCACTTGAAGTGCTGATTGCACGACGCGGCGCAAAATTTAATGTGTCGGGCGAACGCGAAAAAATTGAGTTAGCTGCAAAAGCGCTCAACCGTTTCTACATGCGCGCCACGCGCAATTTGACGACTGAAGAAATCCAGCTAGGTCTGGTCGAGATGGCGCGCACCCGGGGCACCGAAATCGTTAAGCCGGTTAAAGTTTCACGCGCGGACGGCGCGCCGTTTGAAGACCCCGAAAATTCACCCGATAGCATTGCACGATCATTGGGATCACACACCCGTCGCCCCGACCTGCGCGCCCGCAGTGAGCATCAGGCGCAATACATCAAGCAGATGCAAACTTACGACATCACATTCGGCGTTGGCCCCGCTGGTACCGGTAAAACTTATCTCGCGGTGGCTTGTGCAGTTGACGCGTTTGAACGCGATTTGGTAAAACGCATTTTGCTCACGCGGCCGACGGTTGAAGCGGGTGAGCGCCTTGGCTTTTTACCAGGCGACATTAGCCAGAAAATCGACCCGTATCTGCGACCGCTCTATGACGCGCTCCACGATTTACTCGGCTTTGATAAAGTGCAGCGGATGTTTGAGCGCAATCAAATCGAGATCGCCCCGCTGGCTTTCATGCGCGGTCGAACGCTGAATAATTCATTCATTATTCTCGATGAAGCGCAAAACACTACGCCCGAACAAATGAAAATGTTTCTCACCCGCATCGGCTTTGGCACCAAAGCCGTCATCACCGGCGATGTGACGCAAGTAGATTTGCGTCAGGGCACGTTGAGCGGCCTGGTTGATGCGCGCAATGTGCTGCACGGTGTTGCCGATATTGGTTTCACCGTTTTTCAGGCAACTGATGTGGTGCGGCATCCGCTGGTGCAATCGATCGTGACCGCTTATGAATTGAATGGAAAGCGTCGATAGCGCTTGAATCCAAGCAGACGCGTAGAAAAAGCCGCTCCAACATAACTACGACAAATGTCCGCGCCTAAAAAATCAAAAATCACCATCCAACGCGTAAGCCAACTCGCGAGCATCCCCAATGACCACGCCTTGCGAAAATGGATTAATGCCGCCCTCGACAGCATCAACAAGCCCGCAGAACTAGCGCTACGTATCGTCAACACGGTTGAGGCCCGTGAATTGAATATGGCGTTTCGCGCTAAAGATTACGCCACCAACGTCCTTACCTTTGTCTACAGCGATCCCCAAGCAAAAGCACTCGAAGGCGACATCGTGCTCTGCGCCCAAGTCTTGAATCGTGAAGCGCGCGAGCAAGGAAAAACAGTCAAAGCCCATTACGCTCATCTCATTGTGCATGGGGTTTTACATCTGGCGGGCTTCGATCATGAGATTGAAAGGGATGCCAGAAAAATGGAATCGCGTGAGGCCAATATTGTGATGGGGCTAGGGTTTTTGCATCCTTATGAGTGAGTAGTTTTCGAAACGCTATGAAAGGCCGTTTAGTTACAGATGGGCCTGGATTTACATCTGGCACGATGCTATCGCGAGATCGAAAATTCGCTGAAAAAAATGCAAGCGCTTGAGAAAATAGGTTGTGATCAGGTTGGGGGTTTTGTATCCTCACCCCCGCTTCCAGGCCGAAGGCGCGCGCCGCGCTGCAGGGCGCGGTGCAGCGATTGCACCAGGCCGGC
>JAYVYF010000470.1:0-4749 GCA_043784585.1 Burkholderiales bacterium | reverse complement strand
AGCGGAACGCGATATGTAGAAGGCGGAATGAAAACACTGAATGGCTAGCAGCTTGGCAATCACGCGCTGGCAAAGCAAGCGCTACTGAGCGAAGACGGAAGCGCACGCCGTGAATGCCTTTAATTTTATGATTTCGCGGTGAGCGAGGTTTTAGATACGGCCAAACTGAAGGGATAGCGCTCGGAATTTAATGTTTAGTTCATCGGCCAGTTGAACTAAAATTGTGCTTTGATTTATGCGTCACCTACTTTTTCAGCAACACTTCTCTATTCAAATCATCAATCCCGATCAAATCATGCAAATTCAAAATCATACATTTCTCATTTCCGGTGGCGGCTCTGGCTTGGGCGCGGCGTCGGCACGATTGATTGTTGCCAATGGCGGCAATGTTGTTCTCGCTGATATCAATGTCGAGGGCGGCACTAAAATGGTGGCCGAGCTCGGCAGCCAGGCAAAATTTATTGAGACCAACGTGACTGACGAAGCCAGCGTGCAGGCGGCGGTAACCCTTTGTACCACCGCATTCGGCGGCATTCATGGCGTATTGAATTGTGCCGGGGTCGCACCGGGCGAACGCGTGGTCGGCAAAAACGGCCCACATTCATTGGCCAATTTTTCTCGCACGATCAGCATCAATTTAATTGGAACGTTCAACGTGATTCGCCTCGCTGCTGCAGCGATGACCTTGCAAGCACCGAACGCAAACGGCGAACGTGGCGTGATTATCAATACCTCGTCGGTTGCGTCTTTCGAAGGCCAGATTGGTCAGGCCGGTTATGCGGCATCGAAGGCAGGCGTGAACGGCATGACCCTGCCGATTGCCCGCGAACTGGCTAAATTTGGGATTCGCGTGATGACGATCGCACCGGGCATTTTTGATACCCCCATGTTGCAAGGCATGAGTGAAGAAATCCGCGCCTCCCTTGGCGCGCAAATCCCCTTCCCTTCCCGCCTGGGCCGCCCTGACGAATATGCCGCGTTAGCGAAGCACATTATTGAAAACGAAGTTTTGAACGGCGAAGTGATCAGGCTGGACGGCGCGATTCGGATGGGAGCGAAGTAGCACAAAGCTGCTGCCCTAGTGACAGCAACAAGCCCTTGAAAAGTGGATAATTTATCATTTATTTAAAATTGGAAGTTAGTCATGATTTTTGACACACACATTACCGACGACACCGACGCCCTGCGCGATTCCGTTAAACGAATGTGCGACGCGGAGTTGGCACCCCGCGCGGCGGCGATTGACCACGATAATCATTTCCCGATGGACATGTGGAAAAAATTGGGCGATTTGGGATTGCTGGGAATTTCAGTCGCCGAAGAATACGGCGGCACTGGCATGGGCTATTTGGCGCATACAGTGGCGATGGAAGAGGTCTCGCGCGCATCGGGATCGGTTGGTCTGGCTTATGGCGCGCATTCGAATTTATGCGTGAATAACGTGTATTTAAACGGGACGGAAGCGCAAAAAGCAAAATATCTGCCCAAGCTTTGTTCGGGCGAATTCGTCGGTGCGCTCGCCATGAGTGAGCCGGGCGCAGGCTCGGATGTGGTCGGTTCGATGGCGTGTAAAGCGGAGAAAAAAGGCGATCGCTACATCGCCAATGGCAACAAAATGTGGATCACAAACGGGCCACATGCGCATGTCTTGATTGTATACATGCGCACCGCACCAAAAGAAATGGGCTCGAAAGCGATGACGGCCTTTATCGTCGAAAAAGGCATGAAGGGCTTTCGCACGGCACAAAAGCTCGACAAGCTCGGCATGCGCGGCTCAGACACATGCGAGCTGGTATTCGAAGATTGTGAAATCCCAGAAGAAAATATTTTGGGTACGTTAAACGGCGGCTCGAAAGTATTGATGAGCGGCCTCGATACTGAACGCACAGTGCTTTCCGGAGGACCGATTGGCATCATGCAGGCGGCGATGGATTTGGTGCTGCCCTACATGCACGAGCGCAAACAATTTGGTCAGGCGATTGGGACGTTCGGCCTGATGCAGGGGAAAATGGCGGACATGTATGTGGCGCTGCAATCGTCGCGTGCGTTCACCTATCGCGTCGCTGAAATGCTGGATCAGGGCCGCGGCCGCGCGGCACGTAAAGATGCGGCTGCCTGTATTTTGTATGCTTCCGAATCTGCCGTGAAAGTCGCACTCGAAGCCATTCAGGCGCTTGGCGGGAATGGTTATATCAACGAATATCCAGCGGGGCGTTTACTGCGCGACGCGAAGTTGTACGACATTGGCGCGGGGACCAATGAGATTCGCCGGATGTTGATTGGGCGGGAATTGTTTGGGGAATCGAGCTAAAGAATCGAATCAAGCAAAAAATAAAAAAGAGTCTTTCGGAATTTAAATTTTAACTTGGAGAACACCATGTCAGATTCAATCGTAATCGTCGCCGCAAAACGCACCCCGATCGGCGCCATGAATGGTCAGCTGCTACCGATGACTTCGCCACAATTAGCCTCTGTCGCGATTAAGGCCGCGGTCGCGCAATCCGGCTTGAAGCCTGAAGACATCACCGAGGCCATCATCGGCTGCGTGCTGTCTGCCGCGTTAGGGCAAGCACCGGCGCGTCAGGCAGTGCTTGGCGCAGACTTATTGAAATCAACCGCGTGCTCGACTGTAAACAAAGTCTGCGGCTCCGGCATGAAAACCGTAATGATGGCGCATGACGCGATTGTCGCAGGCTCGGCCGATGTAATCGTGGCCGGCGGTATGGAGAGCATGAGCAACGCGCCTTACATGCTGCCCAAAGCCCGCCAGGGATTCCGCTATGGTCACGTGAAGTGCTTGGACCATATGGCGTTTGATGGTCTGGAAAACGCTTACGACGGTAAATCGATGGGCATTTTTGCCGACGCAACCGCCGCAAAATATGGTTTCACGCGCGCGATGCAGGATGCATTTGCAACCGAGAGCGTGAAGCGTGCGCAGGCCGCCGTGGCCAGCGGCGCGTTCAAAGATGAGATCGCTAGCGTAACAATCGCAGGCAAGGGCGGCGATGTCGTTTTAGCCACTGACGAGCCACCCGGCTTGTGCAAACCAGAAAAAATTGCTGCGTTACGCCCTGCTTTCAATAAAGACGGCACGGTCACGGCGGCGACCTCATCATCAATTTCTGATGGTGCGGCGATCCTGATTTTGATGAAAGAATCCGACGCAAAAGCAAAAGGCATCATGCCGCTTGCGCGCATCGTCGGCCAGACCTCAAACGCGCATGAACCGGAGTGGTTCACCACGGCACCGGTTGGCGCGATCGACAAGCTGCATAAAAAACTCGGCTGGGGTCCGGATAATGTGGATCTCTATGAAATCAATGAAGCCTTCGCGGTAGTAACGATGGCGGCGATGAAAGATCTCAATTTGCCCCATGAAAAAGTCAACGTGAATGGTGGCGCATGTGCGCTCGGCCATCCGATTGGCGCATCTGGCGCACGGCTGATCGTGACGCTGATTCATGCCTTGAAGGCGCGCGGCGGCAAGCGTGGGATTGCATCGCTTTGCATTGGCGGTGGCGAGGCGACGGCGCTGGCAGTGGAGATTATTTAGATTTTAAACACTAGCACCAGCGCGGTATTTAAAGCATTTTTGCTTTGAACGCCAATCCGGTGGCGGGCCACGCTTTTCGTCGATTCACTGAATAGGAATTATCTTGAAAACCATCCTCATCATCGGCGCGTCACGCGGCCTTGGGCTAGAATTTGTTCGCCAGTATCGTCACGAGGGCTGCGAGGTAATCGCCACCCATCGTCGCGCCGTAGACGGCAAAAAACTTGCGGCATTGGGTGCGGAAGCAATTGTTCTCGATACAACCGATGTGGCGTCAATCGCTGCATTTACCGAATCTCTGGGAAAACGATCCCTCGATGTGGCGATCTACAACGCAGGCGTTTATGGCCCGCGCGAAGCCTCAGTAACAGCGCCTGCATCACTGAAAGATTTTGATAACGTTATGCATGCCAACGTATTTGGCGCTATGCAAATAATTCCGAGTGTCGCGCCACGACTGGTTAAAAGCAAAGGCAGGTTCGCTTTCGTCTCCAGCATGATGGGTTCAATCGGCGGCATGACCGGCCCGCATGGCGTCACCTACCGCGCCAGCAAAGCAGCGCTTAACGCTACGGTAAAAGCAGCCGCATTAGAGTACGCATCAAAGGACATCATTGCGTTTGTGATGCATCCCGGCTGGGTGCAGACTGATATGGGTGGCGAAGGCGCAGATATCACGCCGGAGGTGAGCATCACCGGTATGCGTAAGGTAATCGCAAGTGCGACGAAGAAAAACAACGGTGGATTTTTTAACTATACCGGTGAGGAAATTGGGTGGTAGCGATGGGTAAAATATCGCTGCTGATATGCGTCGTATTAACGATGGCTGCATGCTCCAAAAAGGCCGAGGATAAGCCCAAAGCCGCTGAACAAATTCAAGCCGAGAAAGCCACCGCCGAAAAAATGGTGCGCGATAACCCGGTTTATGGCGAACAAATTAAGGCGCTCGATAAGGCCAAGGAAGCGCAGAAAGCAATGGATGCTCTGGCCGCTGAAAATACAAAAAAGCTCGACGACGTTACAAAATAACGTCTGACCAACAAATATTCAAAGAAGCACACCATGCTCATGAAAACAGCCACCGATTTTTACACTGAAGAGCAACGCATGATTCGCGACATGGCGCGCGAATTTGCCCAAAACGAATTGGCACCCCATGCGGCGCAGTGGGAACGCGACAAGTGGATTCCTGA
>JAYVYF010000469.1:0-4613 GCA_043784585.1 Burkholderiales bacterium | reverse complement strand
GCGTGCGGACTTGCGATGCGAAGGTTTGATCCGTCATGATCCGCATAAATTTACTACCTCATCGCGAAGAAAAGCGCAAAGCCCGTCAAAAACAATTCGCTGTCTTGGCAGGTATTGCGGCGGCTGTTTCTTTGTCTATTGCGGCACTGCTCTGGTTTGCATTTGACCACCAAATCGAGAATCAAAAAGGCCGTAACAAATATCTGACCGACGAAATCGCGACACTCGATAAAAAAATTGAGGAAATTCGCAAAATTCGCGAAGAGACGGCTTCGTTGCTGGCCAAGAAGCAAGTGGTTGAAAGCCTGCAAAGCAATCGTTCGGAACCGGTCTATTTGCTTGATCAGCTCCTACGACAGCTACCAGAGGGCTTGTATTTGAAATCCATTAGGCAGACGGGCACCAAAGTTAATGTTACTGGATATGCGCAGTCCAACGCGCGGGTAGCGGCGCTGATGCGAAATATAGAGGCGTCTCCTTATATCGAGAGCCCCAGCTTGGTCGAGATCAAAGCGACTACGGTCAACACGGTTCGCGCCAATGAATTCAACCTCGACTTTTCTATAAAGCGCGCCAAAGCAGATGACGGTAAAGCGGGGCCGAAAAAAGCTTCCACTGCTCAAGGGGAGGCTAAGAAATGAATAAGTGGCTTGACGAGATGAAGGCGCTGGACCCCAAAAACCCTGGGGGATGGCCGTGGCCAATAAAACTTGCGGCGCTGGCATTCATTAGTGCGGCGATTCTGATTGCAGCCTACATTATTTTCTATCAAACGCAATTTGACGAAATTGAAAAAGAGCAAAAGAAAGAGACCGATCTTCGCGCAACATTTATCGAAAAAACAAAGCTCGCGGTTAACCTGGAAGCGTATCAACAGCAGCGTGCGGAGATCGAGCAATCGTTTGGTGCATTGTTGAAACAGTTACCGACCAAATCACAGGTTGATGCGTTGATTATCGATATCAACCAGGCAGCATTGGGCCGCGGGCTGCAATTTGAGTCGTTTAAACCCAACCAGACGGAAAATTTGACCGAGTTCTATGCTGAGCGCCCTATTAGCCTCAAAGTAATTGGGAATTATCACGATTTTGGGGCGTTTGCGAGTGACGTATCGAAGTTGCCGCGCATTGTTCTTTTGAACGACTTAAAGATTGATGCGGCGAAGGATGGCGCTCTGTCGATGGAAGCGGTTGCCAAAACTTACCGGTACCTTGATCCCGATGAAGTGTCTGCGCAAAAGAAAGCTGCGAAAGATGCCAAAGACAAGGCGGGTGTCAAATGATAATTCGGACGCGATTATTAATCATAACCGTGCCACTGGTACTTGCCGCATGCGGAGAAGGTTTTGCAGACCTGAAGCAATTCGTCAAAGAATCTGAAAAACAAGTGGTTCGAAAAATCGAGCCATTGCCACAGGTAAAACCGTTCCAGCCATTTGCTTATGAAGGTTTTGATTTACCCGACCCATTTAAGCCGAGAAAATTATCTGTGAAGCAGGATGCCGGTGGCGTAGCGCCGGACTTAAATCGTCGCAAAGAGCCGCTCGAATCGTTCCCGGTCGAGCAACTTGCAATGGTGGGTACCATTGTTCAATCAGGCGCTACATTTGGCCTGGTTCGCGCAGAAAAAACGCTTTATCGCGTTAAAAAGGGAAATTACATGGGTCAGAATTTCGGCCTCATTACGAGTATCACCGACACCGAAATTAAACTAAAGGAAATCGTTCAGGACACAGCAGGGGATTGGGCGGAGCGCGAAAGCGTGCTGCCACTGTTGGCCGGTACGGGAGGTAAACCATAATGCGAACCCATCGAGAAAAAATGCGTAACCTAACTTTATTTGCCGGTAGCTTCCGCTACGTAACTATTTTATTGGGTTTATTGGTGAGCGCCGCCGCGTATTCTCAAGACGCAGGCCGTAATCTGCTCGAATCTATCAACACGACCGCCCAGCAAGGCGGAAAAATTGTGATTCGTGCGAATTTTAAAGCGCCGCTTCTGGCCGTTCCAGCGTCTTTTACAGTGACGAATCCAGCAAGAATAGCTCTTGATTTGCCCAACACGACGAACGGGCTTGGCAAAAGCACCATTGAAGTTGGTGAGGGCTCGGTCCGCTCGGTCAGCGTAGTTGAGGTGGCGAATCGCACCCGCATGGTCGTAAACCTGTCACAAAGTCTAAATTACGTCGCTTCTCTGGATGGGAACGCTCTGGTTCTGACCATAGACTCCGCACTGCAAAGCGTTTTGAAAGAATCCCCGCAAAGCGCTAAATTCGCGGAACCCACTCAGCTAGCGGGAATGCAAAGACAGAGTATTAGGGATGTCGATTTCCGTCGTGGTTCAAACGGCGAAGGTCGCATTGTTGTGGATTTGTCATCGGCCAACACCGGCATTGACATCCGCCAGCAGGGTAAAACCGTCATAGTTGATTTCATAAACACCAGCGTGCCGAGAAATTTAATTCGCCGTCTAGACGTCCTGGATTTTGCAACACCGGTCAGCACCGTGGACATGCTCGACCAAGGGGGCAACGCCCGCATGGTCATTGAGCCCAAGGGCAACTGGGAATATTCAGCCTACCAGACCGATACACAATTCATTGTTGAGGTTAAACCCATCAAAGAAGACCCCAATAAATTAGTGCAAGGTACGGGCTATAACGGTGAAAAACTAACGCTGAATTTCCAAGCGGTGGAAGTTCGTGCGTTGCTTCAAGTAATTGCCGACTTTACGGGTCTTAACATTGTCGCGAGTGACACCGTTGGCGGCAATTTGACTCTTCGACTGAAAGATGTACCTTGGGATCAGGCGCTAGATATCATTCTTCAGGCAAAGAACCTGGCCAAGCGGAAAAATGGCAACGTGGTGTTAATTGCACCGGCGGATGAACTGGCTACTAAAGACAAATTAGCGCTTGAGGCAATGCAACAAATTGGAGAATTAGAGCCAACCCGTACGGAAAGTTTTGTACTCGCTTATGCCAAGGCCGCAGACGTAAAACTTCTCCTCTCTGACAAGGATCAAAAAATCCTGTCCAAACGAGGTAACGCTTCGGTTGATGCAAGAACCAATACCTTGTTTGTCCAAGATGCACCTTCAAGGCTGGAAGAGGTAAGGCGCCTTATTAGCCAGCTGGATGTGCCGGTTAAGCAAGTTATGATCGAGTCACGAATTGTGATTGCGGATGATAAATTCAGCCGTGAACTTGGGGCGAGGTTTGGCATAGGTGCCGGGCTGAGCTCAAACGGTCGAAATGTTGGTATTTCGAGCAATTTGGGTTCGATCAGCAATGCTTCGTCCACAGGCCCGGTTGGTTCAGGTGGCATTGCTCGCGGTGCGTTGCCGGATGGGGCGCTGAATGTAAATCTTCCGGTTGCCGGTGCCGCTGGTGCACTTGGGTTGACCTTCCTGAACCTCGGCAATGGCAATGTTGTGAATTTAGAACTGTCCGCACTTGAAGCGGATAACCGCGGCAAAGTTGTATCGAGTCCTAGGGTTATTACTGCCGATAAACGTAAAGCAACCATTACTCAAGGCACCGAGATTCCGTATTTGACGCAGGCTGCTAGTGGAGGAATAACGATCTCGTTCAAGGCTGCGATCTTGTCTCTGGAAGTCACGCCGCAAATAACACCTGACGACAGAATCATAATGGATATCGAAATCCGTAAAGATTCGGTAGGACAGTTGGTGGCAGTAGCAACCTTGGGAACTGTTCCGTCGATCGATACCAAATTCCTAAAGACGCAAATTGTGGTGGATAACGGCGATACAGCGGTCTTGGGCGGCGTGTTCGAGCAACTGAGTAGGACCGATGTAACTAAAGTACCGTTCCTAGGCGACCTGCCATTTGTCGGCAATTTATTCAAGACCACCAGAAAACAAGAAGATAAAACCGAGCTGCTTATTTTCATTACGCCACGCATTATCAAAGACCAGCTCACCATTCGGTAGACCAAATGTAAATTGGCGGCACAAAGCATTTGCTATCTTCGGGGCGCCTAAAAGCGCCCCGAATTTATTTGTGGAATCCTGTGAGGTTAAATATGATCGGTAGCGCATTTTCAGGGTTACTTTCCCATGCAAGATAGTACGAACAATAGGGGCAATATTTTCCTCATTGGCATGCCTGGCGCGGGCAAAACTACCGTGGGTAAAGCGCTCGCCAAACAACTTTCCCTTCGCTTTGTGGATGCAGATAAAGAACTGGTCGCCAAAATGGGGGTGTCGATTGCAACTATTTTTGAGATCGAGGGTGAGGCCGGGTTTCGCGTTCGCGAGGCCGAACTAGTCTCGCAGCTGGTGCGGGAGCGTGGCATCACTCTCGCGACCGGTGGCGGCGTAATTCTTGACCCAACTAACCGGGCTCTATTGCGGGAACATGGTGCGGTGGTTTATCTTCAAGCGGGTCTCGCTGAGCTTCGAGAGCGCACCCGCCGCGACACCAAACGCCCACTCTTGCAGGGCGACGATCCTGAGGCTGTGTTGAATGCGCTTATGAAAATACGGGAACCACTTTATAACGAAGTCGCCCATATTGTGGTCAACGCCAGCCGCGAAAATATCGGCAAACTTGCCGGACAAATTATTGATGAACTGAACGTATTAGGAATG